>NZ_CADEPK010000144.1 GCF_902829255.1 Metabacillus niabensis
ATTAAAAATTGGTTCATTGATTTCCTCATCTAAATCAACGAGAAGATTGTGATTATCAAAGTACCATAAGTCGCGATTTTCAATAAAGAAAGTTATACCATCTTTTTTTAAAGCTGCACCGATATCATCAGGTGTTTGTTTTGCTACTCCGAGAGAAAATCCCTTTTGAACATTACTACAGCCACCATATCGAACAAAAAATTGTACGGTATCTCCGTCTTGGAGATCCAATTCTTCCTTATACCAATGAATCGCCTTATCGTTAACGATTATTTCCACCTGTAACACTCCTTTATTAGAGAATGTTCATACGTAAATGTACTAAATTTCTGAATACTAAAATTTAATATATCTTAATTATAATATATCTTTGTCTATCAAACCACCGAAATGGATATTTGAGTTATTACATTCTTGTGAATAATGATCATAAAAATACCCCAAAAGTTAGTTTTTCTCTAACATTTGAGGTTCATTCCATTCGTCAAGCTCTTTTAACTTTGACTACTTTCGTAAACAATGTTTTTTTATTAGTAGTCACAAAGGTTAATTTTATTAATTATAACCATTTTATTTTAGGCTCAGTTTTATTAATTATTCGTTTAATATTTGAACGATGTCGATAGATAACAAACAATGTTAATAATGAAACGACAATAATTAACCAAATGTCTTTTATCACAATGCTATAAATAATTCCAGAAACACCAGCGAGCATTGAGGAAAGGGAAACGTATTTTGAAAGATAAAGGACAATAAAAAAGAAAATTACTAAAGTTAAAAATAGCAATGGTTCATAACAAAGCAATACACCTGCAGAGGTTGCTACTGCTTTTCCACCTTTGAATTTTGCAAAGATTGGATATGTATGACCTAGAACTGCAAATACCCCAGGTAATAAAAGAGAAATATCTTCTTGTCCAAAAAAGATTGGAAATGCAGCAGCCAAGGTTCCTTTTAAAATATCCGCAATTGTAACAATTAAACCAGCTTTGATCCCAAGAGTACGAAACGTGTTCGTACCTCCTAAATTACCGCTCCCGTGCTCTCGAATATCTATACCATAACCAACTTTTCCAACGATTAGACCTGATGGTATCGACCCAATTAAATAGGCAAGAATAAAAATAATAGCTTCAATCATGATTGTACTCCTTTATATAATCTTCTTCTATTTTAGCATGACCAGATAGAAAAACACTATGAGAGAATAAAAAAACATAAAAACAAACATCGTAAGTATAAGCAGGCTTAAAAATTATCATGAAATAACTGGTTGTAATTTCGAAAACTTGTTATGATAATAGAAAAGGGGTTAAAAATATGACAATGGAATACCCGACAAGACAGGAAATCGGTAATATTTTAAAAGCAAGCAAAACAATCGCGGTTGTTGGCTTATCAAATAATCCTGAACGAACATCTTACATGGTAAGTAAAGCAATGCAGGATGCTGGATATAAAATTATTCCCGTTAATCCGACTGTTGATACCGTTCTTGGAGAAAAAGCTGTTGCGTCTTTAAAAGATCTTAAGGGACATATTGATATTGTCAATGTTTTTCGCCGTTCAGAACATTTATATGATGTAGCAAAGGAATTTTTAGAGATTGATGCAGATGTATTTTGGGCACAATTAGGTCTTGAAAATAAAGATGCCTATGATCTTTTAAAAAAGAACGATAAAACAGTTATCATGAATCGTTGTATAAAGGTAGAGCATGCAATGACGAAGTGATATTTGATTCTTTTTGAAAAAATCCTTGTAAAAACAAGGATTTTTTACTTTATAAGCAGAATAAAGTTTGCTAAATGTAAAATACCATATACAATAAAGCATGGATACGAAAGAATTTTGATATAAATCATCATTTCCAATTCTCATATGAGGACAGCTTTAACAAACATAAGGTTGTCGATATAAAAATTATTGTATAAAATACTTAAACATGAGTTTTTACTTGAAGAGTTAAATAGTATGAATATTTGTACTAAGTTATTCATGTTTAGTTCAAGTGCATAACGTGAGTGTGATTATTATTTCACTTCAGCAGTGCGCTTGGACTTTCTCAAGTAATGTATTTGTGTATGAATTGAAAGGGGTTTAGTCGTTTGGGTAAGCAACAACAGTTTGATTATAATGATGATGCGATTCAAGTTCTTGAAGGACTAGAGGCTGTACGAAAACGTCCTGGTATGTATATCGGGAGTACAGATAGTCGAGGATTGCACCATCTTGTTTATGAAATCGTAGATAACTCTGTTGACGAGGCTTTAGGAGGCTACGGAGATCATATAATTGTTAAGATACATAAGGATAATAGTATCTCTGTACAAGATAAAGGTCGTGGAATGCCAACAGGGATGCATAAACTTGGAAAACCAACACCAGAGGTTATTTTAACTGTCCTTCATGCTGGAGGTAAATTTGGTCAAGGTGGTTATAAAACAAGTGGTGGTTTACACGGTGTAGGTGCATCTGTTGTTAATGCACTATCTGAGTGGTTAGTAGTTACGATTCATCGTGAAGGTTTTATCTATGAACAACGGTTTGAAAATGGAGGTATCCCAGTGACGACCCTTTCCAAGAAAGGGAAGACAACGAAAACGGGAACTACGATTCATTTTAAGCCTGATCCAACGATTTTTAGTACAACGACTTATAATTATGAAATATTAAGTGAACGACTAAGAGAATCAGCGTTCTTATTAAAAGGATTAAAAATTGAGTTAATTGATGAACGAAACGATCATAGTGAGGTATATCATTATGAAACGGGTATTGAAGCATTTGTTACGTATTTAAACGAAGAAAAGGATGTCCTTCACCCTGTCGTATCATTTGAAGGAGAGCAAAATAGCATTGAGGTAGAATTTGCTTTTCAATTCAATGACGGGTATTCGGAAAATATTTTGTCATTTGTAAACAATGTTCGCACAAAGGATGGGGGTACTCATGAAGCTGGTTCAAAAACAGCGATGACGAGAGCCTTTAATGAGTATGCTCGAAAAAACGGATTGCTGAAAGAGAAGGATAAAAATCTTGAAGGATCCGATATAAGAGAAGGATTAGCTGCGATTGTTTCTGTCCGTATTCCTGAAGAGCTGCTTCAATTTGAGGGGCAAACAAAAGGGAAGCTAGGGACAAGTGAAGCACGTGCAGCTGTTGATGCAATTGTTACGGAAAATCTAACCTATTTCCTTGAAGAAAATCCAGATGCAGCAACTCTTTTAGTAAAAAAAGCAATTAAGGCTTTTCAAGCAAGAGAAGCTGCGCGAAAAGCACGTGAAGAAGCTCGAAGCGGTAAAAAGCGTAAGCGCTCTGAAACGACTTTAAGTGGTAAGCTAACCCCTGCACAATCACGTAATCCGATGAAAAACGAATTATACTTAGTTGAGGGTGACTCTGCAGGAGGTTCAGCTAAACAAGGAAGAGACCGTCGTTTTCAAGCTGTCCTACCTTTACGTGGTAAGGTAATCAATACAGAAAAAGCAAAGCTATCTGATATCTTTAAAAATGAAGAAATCAATACGATTATTTATGCAATTGGCGGTGGAGTCGGAGCAGAATTTTCCATTGAAGATATCAATTATGACAAAGTTATTATTATGACAGACGCTGATACAGATGGAGCACATATCCAAGTATTGCTGTTAACATTCTTTTATCGCTATATGAAACCATTAATTGAGAATGGAAAAGTATTTATTGCACTTCCTCCGCTTTATAAAGTAAGTAAAGGAACAGGGAAGAAAGAAGTAATCGAATATGCTTGGTCTGATGAAGAATTGCAAGGTGCTATTTCAAAGGTTGGTAAAGGGTATATGATCCAACGTTACAAAGGTTTAGGAGAAATGAATGCAGATCAGCTATGGGAAACAACAATGAACCCTGGAACAAGAACGCTCATTCGCGTAAAAATTGATGATGCTGCACGTGCAGAACGTCGAATTACAACACTTATGGGTGATAAAGTTGAACCTCGTAGAAAATGGATTGAAAGCAATGTTGCCTTCGGTCTTGATGAGGATACAAATATATTAGAAAATGAACATTTATCGGTCGCAGAGGAGGTATAATTTATGGCAGAGTCAGTTGAAATTTTTCGCGATTTACCTCTTGAGGATGTACTAGGTGACCGTTTTGGCCGTTATAGTAAGTACATAATTCAAGATCGTGCTCTTCCAGATGCCCGTGATGGCTTAAAGCCTGTTCAAAGACGTATTTTATACGCAATGCATGTTGAAGGGAATACAAATGACAAAAACTTTCGTAAATCAGCTAAAACAGTAGGGAATGTAATCGGTAATTATCACCCACATGGTGATTCCTCTGTTTATGAGGCAATGGTGCGAATGAGCCAGGATTGGAAGGTCCGGAACGTACTAATTCAAATGCATGGAAATAACGGAAGTATCGATGGAGATCCACCTGCAGCGATGCGTTATACAGAAGCTAGATTATCGGCAATTTCTTCAGAGCTTCTTAGAGATATTGAAAAAGAAACTGTAGAATTTGTACCGAACTTTGATGACACGAGCAAGGAACCAGTTGTCCTACCAGCTATGTTTCCAAATTTATTAGTTAATGGTTCTACAGGGATTTCTGCTGGTTATGCGACAGATATACCGCCACATAACCTTGGAGAAGTCATTGATGCGGTTATTAAACGTATGGATAAACCAAACTGTACAGTTGATGAGCTTATGAAAATCATCAAAGGTCCAGATTTTCCTACCGGAGGAATTATTCAAGGGATAGATGGAATTAGAAAAGCTTACGAAACTGGTAAAGGGAAAATTATTGTTCGAGGTAAAGCTGCTATTGAAGAAATACGTGGTGGTAAACAACAGATCGTCATTACTGAAATCCCTTATGAAGTGAATAAAGCAAACCTTGTCAAACGAATTGATGAATTCCGGATTGAACGAAAGGTTGAAGGGATTGCAGAGGTTCGTGATGATACAGATCGTACAGGTTTACGTATAGTCATCGAATTAAAAAAGGATGCTAATGCAGAAGGTGTATTAAACTATTTATATAAAAATAGTGATTTGCAAATTACGTATAATTTTAATATGGTGGCAATCCATAATCGTCGCCCTATGTTAATGAGCCTCCCATCAATCTTAGATGCGTATATTGGTCACCAAAAGGAAGTTGTGACAAATCGCTCAAAGTATGAACTGCGTAAAGCACAAGAGCGCCAGCATATTGTTGAAGGCTTAATTAAGGCATTATCAATCTTAGATGAAGTAATTTCAACGATTAGAGCATCGAAAGATAAACGTGATGCAAAGAACAATTTAATCGAAAAATTTGCCTTTACAGAGGCTCAATCGGAAGCAATTGTTTCCTTACAGCTATATCGTTTAACAAATACTGATATTACAGCACTTCAAAATGAAGCAGAAGAGCTTGATAAAAAAGTCAAAGAGCTTACAAGTATTTTAAGTGATGAACATGTTTTAATAAAGGTTATTAAAGATGATTTAAGACGTGTCAAAAAGGCATATTCAGATGAAAGACGTTCAGTTATCGAAGAGCAGATTGAAGAAATAAAAATCAATCTTGAAGTAATGATTGCTTCTGAGGATGTTATTGTAACAGTAACTAAGGATGGATATGTGAAGCGTACAAGCTTAAGGTCTTATGCTGCATCAAATGGACAGGATTTTGGGATGAAGGATACCGATAGATTGCTTTCTCAAATTGAGATCAATACGACAGATGTCGTTTTACTCTTCACAAATAAAGGGAATTATTTGTACTGTCCTGTTCACGAACTACCAGACATTCGTTGGAAGGATATCGGTCAGCATATTGCAAATATTATTCCAATCGATCGTGATGAAGAAATACTTAAAGCTATACCAGTTAAAGATTTTGCAGAAAAGTCATTCCTCACCTTTATTACAAAGCATGGAATGGTGAAAAAGACAGAATTAAGTCATTATAAGGCACAACGATATTCAAAACCATTAGTGGCAATTAATCTTAAAGGTGATGATGAGGTCATAGATGTTCATCTTACTGATGGTAGCCATGATTTATTTTTAGTAAGCCATTTAGGTTATGGATTATGGTTTGAAGAGGAAGAAGTAAGTTTAGTTGGACCAAGAGCTGCTGGCGTAAAAGGTATTAATTTGAAGGACAATGATTTTGTTGTGAGTGGTAATATCATTGATCGAACGAAGAAGGCATTTTTAGTCGTTGCAACTCAAAGAGGTGCAGTGAAAAAAATGAATTTAACTGATTTTGAAAAATCGTCACGAGCCAAACGTGGATTAGTGATGCTAAGAGAATTAAAAAATCATCCTCATCGAATTGTTGGAGCGGAAATTACGCAAGCAAAAGGTGACTTTTATCTTGAAACAGAACAAGGGGTTATTGAAAGTATCGATATTTCAACGTTACGACCTAATGACCGCTATAGTAACGGTTCTTTTGTAATTGATGAACAGGAATCAGGTTCTGTAAGTCTTGTTTGGTTTATTGAAAAGACTGACAATAAAGCAGAGTAAATAAAGTTTTCTAAATGAAAATCCCCTCTTATTTAATGAAAAATAAGAGGGGATTTTTTAAAACATCCTTTATTATTTATTTCGAACGTACTCAGTTAATGCATGCACGATTTCAATTCCTTGATAAGTTAATAAACTTAATGCAGTAAGTGAAAATAATGCTACTGGAATCAATCTTAAAAATGTCATCATTGATTACCTCCTTATTATTAAGATAAGTTAGGTTAAAATACAATGATGATTTGAATAATAGGAAGATTGATAATAAACTGCCTTAAGAAATAATTTTTGTATGAGTAAAGTTAGAACAGAAAGTAGCACAGATAGAAGCACGACTATTGCAGTAGCTTGTTCTAAATTCTCAATAAAAAGATTTCCTAAGTAATCGGGATGCTTCTTCTCATCCTGATGATGGTCAACAGTTGTGAACGAGATTTCATTTTCAACGCCCACTAAGCCTCCATGACTAACAGAATGATGATAGTGAGACATTGAAACGATTTGATAGCCCACAAACATACACATTAGGACTAAAAGAAAGCTTACATACTTTGACAGTTTCAATGGAATCACCCCTTTATCGAGTAATAAAACTATTTTAATCCTTTTTTTCACGTTTGAAAAGTATTTTAATTGTCTAATAACATCGATTTTTGGTAATTTATTCTTATATAAAGACTTTTCAACTATAAACCTAAAAAAATCTATTTTTTGAAAAGTTAATTAGTAAAGGAAAATAATGAAAAAAAATAGGATTAACCCCTAGAAGTTAATCCTAAATTTGGAACTAAATAATTAATATCTTTCAATTATTTCTTTTAACAACGATACATG
>NZ_CADEPK010000145.1 GCF_902829255.1 Metabacillus niabensis
GAATTGTATCCTAATAAAGAAATCCCTTCATTTACTAGATTTATCCCACTTGGCACAATTGAAGTAGCGGGTGAGAACTTCAATCATTGGTCAGGTCATCATTTTTGCCTCTCTTCAAAGGGTGAGCTAGTAGTAACTCAAAAAGCGTTGGACTTTTTCAAGAGATTTTCAATTAAACATTGTGATATAACAAGTCTGACACAAGCATAGGGATGGTTCTTTCGCTACTATTTTAAAAGCGAGAGAACCATCCCTTCGTTTTCGCATCGTCGTAATAAGAGATTAAAAGTTTGAATAGATTTATGACAAACTAGTATGTTTAATAGACTTACTAGTGTCTAGCTTCTTTAATCATAAAATATTGATATAGGAAGGGTGCGGAAATGATGAAGTCAGGTAGCTTATATCATGTGAACGGAATGGACAGGTTACATCCGAAGGTAACAGCTTATTACTTCAAGGAATGGGATGGATTTTATATGCCGTTTCACACACATGTTGCGATTGAAATTATGTATGTGATGTCAGGTGAATGTACGATTGAAGTGAAACAGGAAGGCTTCAAGATGAAGAAGAATCAGTTCATTTTAATTGATAGTTACGTACCACATCGGTTGGTCGTTGAAAAAGATAAGCCTTGCAGAATGTTAAACCTAGAATTCGCATTAACAGAAAGTCATCGGACATTTCCTTCTCTTTGTGAGCTTGCGAAAGAAAGTGATGAGCTATATGAATTACTTAAATATGAACAAGCCTATCATTTATTAAAAGATAGCAATGGTGTTTTCCATTCATTAAGAACGTTAGTGTTTGAGCTGGATAATCGATTGAATGATGTGAAGGACAATTATTTAATGGTACATCTTCTAATTGCACATCTGCTTTTGCTTATTGCTAGAAACCTAGTGAAAATCAAACAGCAGTCAAGTCAGCAAACAGATCAATATGTAAAAAAGGTGATTGAGTATCTTCATGAAAATTATGATTATGAGATAAAAATAGATCACTTATCTGCGATTACTCATCTTCATCCTAATTACCTCCATCGTATTTTTAAGGAGTCAATGGGCTGTACGATCATTGAATACCTAACAAGAATTCGCATCGAGAAAGCGAAAATGCTTATAACCCAAACAGATATCCCGATCACAGAGGTTTCTAGCTTTATAGGTATGAACAGCAGTCAATATTTTAGTAAAGTCTTCAAAAAGTACACAGGGATTACACCGACAGAATTTCGAAAGGCTAGTGTCATTCAATAACTAATGAAGAAGTTAGAATTGTGCACAAAAGTCTATAGAAGACATTAGATTTTTAAAAGCGCTTACAAGGTGAGTGGTGCTAACATGAAGGTAACGAAAAGGAGGGACAAAATGACATTCAAGGTTACATTCATTGGTGCTGGAAGTATAGGATTTACGAGGGGTTTATTACGAGATTTGCTCTCTGTGCCAGAGTTTAGAAACATTGAGGTAGCATTTACTGACATCAGTCAAGAGAACCTCGACATGGTGACACAGCTTTGTCAGCGTGACATTGATGAAAATGGATTAACGATAAAGATTCATTCGACGACAAACCGCAAAGAGGCATTAATTGGTGCGAGGTATATTTTTAATGTCGTTCGCATCGGTGGATTAACGGCATTTGCGAAGGATATTGAAATCCCCTTGAAATATGGAGTCGACCAATGTGTTGGGGATACGTTAAGTGCTGGCGGCATCATGTACGGTCAACGTGGGATCGCAGCTATGTTAGAAATTTGCAACGATATTAAAGAAGTGGCAGAAGAGGATTGTCTTCTATTAAACTATGCAAATCCAATGGCGATGCTAACGTGGGCGTGTAATAAATATGGTGGTGTACGAACAATTGGGCTATGTCACGGAGTACAAGGTGGCCATCGACAAATCGCGAATGTACTTGGGAAAGACAAAGAAGAAATCGATATTATATGTGCTGGGATTAACCATCAAACCTGGTATATCAAGGTTGGCTATAAAGGTAAGGATATGACAGGGGAACTGTTGACTGCTTTTGAAAGCCACCCAGAATACAGCAAAACCGAAAAAGTAAGAATCGATATGCTACGCAGGTTTGGGTATTACAGTACGGAGTCAAATGGACATCTAAGTGAGTATGTTCCTTGGTATCGAAAACGACCAGAGGAAATAAAGGATTGGATTGACCTTGGCACTTGGATTAATGGAGAGACTGGTGGTTATTTACGGGTTTGTACAGAAGGTCGTAACTGGTTTAAAACCGATTTTCCGAATTGGTTAAAGGACCCTGCTCTAGAATATAGCCAAGAGAATCGAAGTGAAGAGCACGGATCATATATTTTGGAAGGGCTTGAAACAGGGAGAATTTACCGCGGGCACTTTAACGTCGTCAACAATGGTGTGATTACGAATCTACCAGATGATGCGATTATTGAAGCACCTGGCTATGTCGATCGCAATGGGATAAATATGCCTGTAGTTGGTGACCTACCACTTGGATGTGCAGCGGTTTGTAACGTTAGTATTTCCGTTCAACGCTTAGCGGTGGAAGCGGCAGTAACTGGCGATGACAACCTTTTACGTCAAGCGATGATGATGGATCCACTTGTCGGTGCCATGTGTAATCCAAAGGAAATCTGGCAGATGGTTGATGAGTTATTAGTCGGATTAGAGGAATGGCTACCGCAATATACGGAGGCCATAGCTGAAGCAAAGGTGCGGCTTACTACTGGAGAGCTTCTGCCAACAAAGGATTATCGCGGAGCTGCAAGGCTGGAAGTGAAAACAGTTGAAGAAATGGAGAAGGACAGAGAGGCGGCAAACAAAAACGCAGGAGAGGCTGATAAAGCAAAGGAAAGGCCAGCATTTAACTAGTCAAAAAGCATGTCATTACCGATAACAATTGGGTGGGGGTAAGCAAATGAAAGCGAAGAGTCTATTAAAAAGTGGATGTTTATTACTTCTAGCTTTATTTCTTATGGTCGGTTGCAGCAATACAGGTTCATCAGGGGATGGTAACGGAAAGACGGTTGAATTAACGATGCAAGCATGGGGGAACCCAGCGGAATTAAAGGTTTACCAGAAAGCAATTGATGGGTTTATGAAAGAAAATCCGAACATCAAAGTGAAGCTAGTCCCTGTCGCAAGTGATCAGTATGATCAAAAGCTCATGACCTCACTTCAAGGAAGTAAGGGACCTGATGTCTTTTACGCACATGAGCCAACGATGCCGCAAATGATCGAGGCAGATGTGATCCAACCATTAGATGACTTTTTTGCCAGTGAAGAAAGCTATGTCGAGTTAAGTGAGTTCCCTGAAGGATTGTTTGGTCCAGCAAGACAGGATGGAAAAACCTATGGTGTAGCACCTGATGCAAACCCAATGGTGATTTACTATAATAAGACGGTTTTTAAAGAGGCTGGTTTGAAAACACCACAGGAATACTATGATGAAGGAAATTGGAATTGGGATACATTTTTAGAGGTGACGAGCAAAATCAAGGAATCAGGAAAAGAAGGATTAGTCATGGAAAACTGGTGGGGTCATTGGTATAGCTGGATTTGGTCGAACGGAGGAAGAATCTTTGACGAAGATGGGAATCTTGTTTTACAAGAAAACGATAAAGCAAAGGAAGCCTTTCACTTTTTACATGATTTAGTGGCAAATGGAAATGCCGTATATGCAGGCTCATTGCCACAGGGTCAAGGGGTAGACGCGATGTTTATGTCAAATCAAGTAGGAATGGTGGCAGGTGGCCGTTGGTTTACTCCACAATTCGATCAAAGCGGAAACCTTGATTACGATTATATTTACTTCCCAAGCAACACGGAGAAAAAACAAGAAATGGTCGGCATCCCAGTAGCCTATCTGTCGGTCAATAAGAAAAGTAAGCATGTTGAGGAAGCGATGAAATTCGTCTCCTATTATGTGAGCAAGGCTGGTCAGGAAGTAAGAACAGGTGTCGGTGGAAATGCACTGCCATCTCTCCCTTTAGCTGATGAAAATGCAATCGGAGATGATAGTGATAAACATATGGAGTATTTATTTGATGGACGCGACAATGGATTTACACACGGATCGAACCTAGCTCGTGATGCACAATTTGCCGGCTTAACAACTGAAATAACGGAAACAATCGACTTGATGTTCCTTGGAAAACAGGATGCAGATACGACGATTGATAAGGTAACTGAAACGATTAATAAATACATCAATAAATAGTGTTTGTAAGAAATCAATTATAAATGTTGAATATGCCAAGGAGAGCCTTCTTCTTGGTCATTTTTCTAAAAAGGGGTGATCGTTAAATGTATAGAAATAAAGCCAATTTATGGGGGTATCTTTTTATAAGTCCTCAATTAGTCGGGCTGCTGTTTTTTTCACTCATTCCATTGCTATATGCACTCTATTTGAGCTTTACTGAATGGAGTGGGTTTGGCGGTACGAAATTTATCGGGGTCACGAATTATATTGAACAAATGAATAATCCTGATTTTTGGAAGGCAATGGTGAATACCATCTATTACATGTTTTTAGTCGTACCAATTGGAATTGCGATTGCCTTAGTTTTAGCCGTTGCCCTCAACAAGGTGAAAGGGAAAGAAATCTATCGAGTCTTTTTCTTTATGCCTGTCGTAACAAGCTCCGTATCTGTTGGCGTCATTTTTATGTGGATTTTAAACGGTGATTTCGGGATTTTAAACGAGCTGTTATCCTATGTTGGGATTACAGGCCCTCATTGGCTAACTGATCCGAAGTGGGTCATCCCATCCATTGCTTTATTAAGTATTTGGTGGGGACTAGGCTATAACATGGTTATTTTTCTGGCAGGTCTTCAAGGGATATCAAAAAGCTATTATGAAGCAGCGGAAATGGATGGGGCAAATGCGCTTCAGAAATTTAGACATATTACGCTGCCGTTGCTAACACCTACTACTTTCTTCGTCACGATTATGACGATTATTTCATCCTTTCAAGTCTTTGACCAAGCATTTGTTATGACAAATGGTGGACCTGCAAAGGCAAGCTATACGATTGTTTTCCACATTTATGATCAAGCATTCGTTGATTTTACAATGGGGAAAAGTGCCTCAGCTGCGATGATTTTATTCGTCATCATCCTCATTCTTACACTCATACAATTTAAATTGCAAAAAAGGTGGGTGTTTTATGGAGAGTAAATTAGACGTGAACCCAGGCCTACAACTCATGAACAAAAAAGCAGGGAAAAGAGGAAGGATTGCATCAAAAGTGATTCTTCATGTCTTATTAGTTATAAGTGCTTTCATTATGATCTTTCCGTTCATTTGGACGATTCTTAGCTCATTAAAGGATATGTCACAAATCTTTGTCATCCCGCCAAAATGGATTCCAGACCCGTTTGTATGGAGTAATTTTCCTAACTCATTACAGGCAATGCCCTTTGATTTAGCTTACTTAAATAGCTTTTATATTACAGCGATCATCGTTGCCTTCACTTTGCTAACAGCGTCAATGGCAGCCTATGCCTTTGCAAAGATTAACTTTAAAGGGGCAAATGTGTTATTCATTTTATTTTTAGCGACGATGATGATTCCAAAGCAAGTGACGATGATTCCGTTATATTTGGTCATGGATAATCTTGGTTGGTTAGATACTCATTTAACGTTAATTGTACCAGGTGCCCTGTTTAATGCATTTGCCGTCTTTCTGTTGAGACAATTTGTCATGGGGATTCCGAAAGAGCTAGAAGAAGCAGCGATTATGGATGGGGCGGGCTTTGTGCGAATCTATTGGAATATCATTCTCCCATTAATCCGTCCAGCCTTAGCTGCAATTGGTATTTTTACATTTATGCAATCGTGGAATAATTTTATTGACCCGTTAATTTACTTGAATACTCCGGAAAATTTTACGGTTCCGTTACTACTGAATTCCTTTAAAGGACTTTATACGGCTGACTGGTCGTTAATGATGGCTGGAACGGTTATCTCGGTTATACCTGTGCTTGTTGTTTATATTGTGGCACAGCGTCATATTATTGAAGGGATCTCCATTACTGGAATGAAAGGGTAGCTTGGATAGGGACGGTTCTTTTACTTCTGGTTTGGGAGTGAGGGGACCGTTCTTTTTTTGTGATTATTTGGTTTATTAAGCCAAATTGTCATTTTTGCGCAACGGTTGAAGATAGTTAAAAGAGTAATGTAACGAGAGCGGAAAACTGACTAGTTGGTACTGTTGTATATTATGGTATATACAAGTTTGTAAAAATGGGCATAGATGAAAATACCGCTTTTTAAGTATAGGTTGGGATACTTCTTTAGAGGTATTGTTTTTCCTATTCGACTATAGAGTAAGTTATTGAAAAAACGTGAAACAGATTTATTTTTTAATCGTATATAAAAATATAAGATGTTATAGAAATTTTATAATTTATGCATAAGAATGGAAAAAAATGTGGGTTTTTTCACAGGGAAAAGGAAGGGGGTAAAGGGGATGGCAAATTCTTGGAAAAGACCTAAAATAAAAATAATAAAAACTAAGAGTGAGTGGATCTGGGATATCATCGGGTATTCATTTTATTTAGGCTCGTTCATCCTTTTAATCTACAATTGGGATCGGCTACCTGACAAAGTTCCGGCACATTACAACGCGTTAGGTGAGGTAGATCGTTGGGGTTCAAAGATGGAACTATTTATATTACCCATAGTAGGAGCATTCATTGCATTCATGATGCAATTGTTTGAAAAATTCCCAGAAACACACAATTATCCAGAACGATTAAATGAAGAGAATGCTAAAGAGTTTTACTTAATGAGCCGAAAACTAGTCAATCAATTAAAGAATATATGTCTCATCATCTTTGCATTAATCTTAATTGAATCAATTTCAATTGCATTAGGTATGGGAAATGGATTTGGAGTATGGTTTCTACCAATCGCAATATTAAGTGCCCTTATCCTGATTGTATTAGGAATAATGAAACAAAAGAAGATTAGATAAATAAACCATTAGTGTCATACAACTCTTGTTGTTGAATAGAAAGGATAATTGAAATAGTTTCATAATAAAATATTGAGTTGTTAGGAGTTAAAGGATGAAGGTGAAAGAAGAGAAAGGCAGTCGCAGCGTTTTCAAGGAAATCCTTTTAGAAATTCGCGATTCAATCATATTTGAAATAGTGTGGAACATCTTAATGCTTATACCAAGGATATTGATTCGATTAATTAAAAATCTATTTTAACGAATCAAAAGAGTGCGATTCTATAAAGTTATCGCCTTTTTTATTGTGCTAATAATGCTGTTTAATTGAAGAAGAAATACTACCGAAACATGGAGTATGAAATTCGTCATCTTATTGGGGGATATGTAATGCAGATAAAAACAAAAAGGTTATTGATACGTAACTTTGAATTGAACGATTGGCAAGCTGTCTATGAATATACTTCTGAGGGGAATGTGATGAAATATATCCCAGAAGGTGTTTTTACTAAAGAAGATGTAAAAGAGTTTATACATAAAAATAGTGGTGAGAAGGCAGAGAAATTTGCTGTTGTATTACTAGATGAAAATATTGTTATCGGACACATTGCTTTTTTTAAGTATTTTGGTGAGCATACTTATGAGATTGGGTGGGTGTTTAACCCAAAGTATTACAATAGAGGGTATGCTTCTGAAGCAGCACATGCGATTTTGAAATATGGTTTTGAAAAAATGAAGGTACATCGAATTATCGCAACATGTCAGCCAGAGAATATCCCATCATATCGAGTTATGGAGAAGATTGGAATGAGAAGGGAAGGCTATTTTAAAAAATGTATTCCAATGGGAAATGAATGGTGGGATGAGTATTATTACGCTGTTTTAGAAGAAGAGTGGAAAGAAAATAGTATAAAGTTATAAATAAGTATTTTTATAG
>NZ_CADEPK010000146.1 GCF_902829255.1 Metabacillus niabensis
AATTAATCTTTAGCTTTAACTCTTTTCTAACATTTTGTTGTTTTTAATTCAAAGATCGCCTCACCCTTTAAAATCGAATTAAAAAAAGGACTGGTCTATAACGACCAGCCCCTTCCATCATATTTCATTACAAACTTCTACTATAATCCTTTTTCGCTTGGAGCATAAACTCCTGTTGCAATAAATTCACTTCAAAAAGCTTTAACGGATCGTAAAAGAATTGTGGGGAAACCTTCATTTCATTTAATTCATGTTTTCCATTAGCAATCTCTGCTTCGATTTCCTTAATGACATCGTCTACTTCTTGAATTGGTTCCCGGAAAAATGAAGCAATATCTTGATTTATTCCTTTTTCAAATAATGAAAATGGTAAAAATACTTTATTTGTAATCGAATCTATGACATCTTCATATGTTTCATGCTCAACATATTTTCGATATTGGTTTACTAGCATCGCTTTGTTTTGGTTGATAGCACCGAAAAGCTTTCCTGCGCCTTTTAAAAGCATTTGTGCAGGTGTTTTCTTAAGAAGAATGTTTTCTTTTTCATACATGATACGACCTGTCATCCGATTAATATCACGACGCCAATCTTCCAATATCGCAAATTTACAATCTAATTTTAGCTTATCGATTTGATAAATTTCATTAAAGCTTTCTTTCATGTCAATTAAATAAGATTGACTATTAAGCAATTCATCATGTGAGCCCTTTACCCAATTTTCGAACTTATCACACATGCTTGGAAGGAATATTCCCTCAAAGTATTCCTTAAGAGTCGCATTCATATGATCATTCAGCGTGATATGAATTCGTTTAAAGTCACTTTCTTCCTTAATTAAATCAGCAGCTTCTTTTAATAATTTTGGTATCGTCTCTTTAAGCTCTTCTTTGCCTTCGTCAATTAATGCCCGATAAGAGTTAGCAATAGCCTGTGCTTTTTCCTGCTGGATGTCTGAAAGTCTATTTGTAAATCCTTTTAATCTTCCTAATAATTCTTCATTCCATTGAATCAAATCAATTAAACCTTTTTCCATATCAACTCGTTTTTGCAATAAGTCTGCCAATAAATTGCGGACAAGTGTTTGTACTTTTGCTGCCCGGGTCACTTGCTTTTGTTTAACATCATATGGAAAATGTGTTGTTAGGTAGCTATTCAACCTAGTAAATTGCTCTCCAAATGGGTGAAGTGATGTATATGGTAACACATCTGCATCCGGATAGATGCTAGCAATAGTCGCTTTTATTTCTGCCATACGCTGTTGTGTATCGGCATCACTAGGAATTAAATCAGCTTTATTTAAAATAAAATGCACTTTAAGTTCTGGAGCAAAGTTTTTCACTTGGCTTAAGAAATCGACTTCTCTCTCAGATAATGAAGTCGCACTGTCGATGACATAAAGCAGCCCATCAACTAAAAGCAATTGATCTAACAAGAGCTTTCGTGACTCACTATCGATATTAATCGGCGGAGTATCAATGATTGCACATTGCTGCTCATGTAATAAAATACAAGGACGTTTCACTTGGAACAGCTCGTTTTTTTGGCTGTTCATAAAGTTTTGTAAATATTGGCTATTTTGAATGTCTTGTTCATCTGTTCCTGTAATTCGTTTCATTTGGAGCTCATCACCGTCTTGAAGAATAACGAATGATGTTGTACTCCCCTTGAACAGCTGTTCTCCTAATAATGAATGGATAAACGTTGTTTTTCCGCTTCCAGCTTTTCCTGCAAGTAAGAAATGATTCTTTAATTGTGGATGAATAAGCTCCTCAAGCCACCAGCGAAGCTTATAATCAACCTCAATCGCATGCTTTTCTGCCCATTCACAAATCGTGTCAAATAAAATGATCGCCTTCTCTAGCCCGCTCTCATTATTTTCCGCATCAAAAATAATTCCCTCTGCTTTATACACTGCATCTGGAAGCACAGTCCCAGGAAATAGTTCATTCCACGCTAAAACTGTTGCTGATGGGAATAACCCATTTTCAGGCTTTGATAATGTTAACCAATTAGCGATTAAATTCGGAATCACATCATGTAATTCATTTAAGTAATAATCACCTTTTGTTAATTCAATAAACGTATTTTCAAAGAGTTCGACCATTTCATCCCATTGAAATTCCTCGATATCTACCTTTACAGAATAGAACAAATCATTCACAGTTCGTAACCAAATTAAATAGAAATCAGTATTTTGATAACTGTTCCACAACGCAGTTACGAATTGGACGAATGAGTGTTTATCAACCTCATAAAAGGTTAGAAGTGCTTCTGCAAAGAACTCGGGCTGGAACTGCTTCGTATCCCCAGCCTTTACATATGTAATCAGAACCGAAAACCACTCTTCCCTCTCAGTCCGAACGGATTCCTTCACAGCAAGTGTGACTGCATTCTCCATGTCATGTCTTTCCTCATAAAAGCTCCGCGCAATCTTCGTAAGCTGAGGATAATCTGGGTCTAGCAAAATAGCATTTTTTATCGTTTCATATGCATTCTCATATTTATCTATTTCTTGATAAAGGGTAAACAATTTTAGAGCAACCTCTATTTTCAATGGTACATCATCAGTTGCAATCGCTAGATATTTTTCTTCTGCCGCCGAAAGCAGGCCTAATCGATAATAAGCATCCCCGATGTTCTTGTCAGCCCATGGCTTTAGTTCATTATCAATATTTTCCCACTTAAATATTGCTGCTTCATAATCTTGATATTGGTAATAAATTTCCCCTTGAGCATATCGAATAAAGGATAGATCAAAGCTATCCTCTTTATTTTGTTCCGTAAAATATACTTGACCTAACAGCTGAGCAGTTGGTACTCCTTGCTCTACATCTGTTAAAAACGTCTCATAAAAGGTTTTATCGATGAGTTGTTTTGTGTTTGTCATGGAATTCCTCCTGCAAATATATAAATAATAGCCTGTTTTCCAAAGCCCAAAATCATTCTTTATTCTAAAATATTGTTGTTTTTATAAACAATGTTAAGGGTGATTGGAGCTTTAGTGCGATTTTTATGCTTAGATGTGTGGAATAGGTGAGACCCCACAGGTGTTTATACGGAGATGTACATCACCCCGGGGAAAGCGAGCACTGAAGCGAAAATCAACCAAAACGACTACGAATAAAAAGCAACAAAGTTTACAAAAACAGCCAAAATCAAAAGAAGGTGCTCTTTGGTTTATTTTAACAGAAATACGAGTTGTATTTTCATCTATTTCCTTAAAATTTAATTGCTATATTTTGTAGTATCCTCGAATATCTTATTTAAAAATAGAGTATTTTAGACTAATTTCAGTATTATACGCTTTATCATTAATAATAAAAATAAAAAAACCAATTCCTTCATACACAATTCGTTAAAGGTACTGGTTTTTTTAGGGTGATTTAGCTTTTTTATTTTTATTTATACGATTTAAAATACTCCAAATAATAAAGCCGATAATTAATCCTGGCACGAGTGAAAGCATGGGGAGAAAAACCGGCCCTAAGCTAACGCCATTTATTTTAAATTTAGGTGAATACATAAGTCCGACTGTAATAAAATATGCCCCAAAAACGAACGGAAAAAACGAATATGGCGAGGCTTCCCCTTCCGCATCTTTAAATGCATCCCACATCGCAAACATATATAAACAAGGATAAAACATCAGCCATTGGAAATTTACAACTTGAAAAGCACGCTCCATATCCCCTAAGAAACTGGCCATAATCGCTAAATTAAAGTTGCTATTCACATTAACAATAAATTCTAAAATTACAAAAAGGAAACCTTTTGCATACTTTCCATTTAATATTTGTGCAAAACCTGGTAATGCTATACTCCAAAAAATCGCCTCAATTTTACTTGTCATAGTCATTGCTTCCTATTCTTTCGTATTTCTTTTATGAATGTAACATCCCTTTCTATTTTCTCTCAGGCACTGTTTTCTTATTATTTACAATCACTTCCAATTCCATTCTAATAAAATGAAAATTGCTTCTTGACCGGAAATTCAATATAAAAAAATCACGCCTATTGAGACGTGATTTTGCTTTTTTCCTTAGCGTTAATAAACAGTATAAAATGGAGATATTTTAAGCGTGCTTCCCGAATAATTAACATTGCCTTCAGTTATAATAAGAGCAATATCCTTTAATAGAACACATTGGGGACTGTCCCCAAATTGGTTACATATCAAACCAGCCGTTACTTATCATATGCTTGTACCAGTAATAACTATCTTTTTTCGTTCTTTCTAATGTATTAAAATCAACGTGGATAATGCCAAATCGTTTGTCATACCCTTCAGCCCATTCAAAATTGTCCATTAATGACCATGTTAAGTAGCCTTTAACATTGACTCCAGCATCAATGCTTCTCTTTAATGATGTTAAATGCTGTTTTAAGTAGTCAATTCTCTTCGTGTCCTTCACCCGACCATTTTCGACCCCGTCATTATAACAAGCTCCATTTTCAGTAATATAAATTGGAATCGCTCCATATTGATCTTTCACCTTTGTTAATGCTTTATAAAATCCTTCAGGGTAAATATTCCAATTGAAATCTGTTTTTTCAAACCCGATATCAATTCTTTCAAGGTCAAAAAGATCTTCTCCTTCTTTATAGCGTCCAACAAACCCTGTATAAAAATTAATTCCTAAAAAGTCGATTGGCTGATGAATCGTCTCCATATCGCCATCTTCAATTGTTAATACCGCACCTTTTTTCTTGAACCAATCGACCATAAACTCTGGATAGCTCCCTTTAAATACCGGGTCCATAAACCATTCAATAAAATATGCAAGCGCTCGGTTACATGCATCAATATCTTCCTGTTTTGAACTGAATGGCTCATACCATTCCATATTTGGTGCATATCCAATTTCACCTTCCACATCTAATTTTCGAAAGCGTGCGACTGCTTTACCATGCGCAAGAAGGAGATGATGTGAAATAGTCAAAGCTAATTGTAAGTCTTTATTTCCCGGGGCATGTGCTCCTATATAGTTTGATAAAAAGGAAACACACCATGGTTCATTTAAGGTAATCCATTTTTTTATTTTTCCATTAAACTGCTGAAACATGAACTCTGCATATTCTGCAAACGCCTCAATTGTTTCACGATTAGCCCAGCCACCTGTATCTTGAAGAGCCTGTGGAAGATCCCAATGATATAACGTACACATTGGCTCGATGCCATTTTCGATTAATGCATCAACGAAATCATGATAATATTGCAACCCTTTTTCATTGACCTCCCCTGTTCCAGCTGGAAAAACTCGTGGCCAGGATATTGAGAATCGATAAATATCAATTCCGAGTTCCTTCATTAATTGGATATCCTCATGATAGCGATGATAGCTATCACACGCTACATCACCATTATCCCCATTTAATACTTTTCCTGGAGTATGTGAAAAGGTATCCCAAATCGATAACCCTCTTCCATCTTCCTTTGCCGCACCCTCAATTTGGTATGCAGCTGTTGCAGCTCCCCATCTCATCTCTTTTGGAAATTTTATAATTGCCATCATAATCCCTCACTAATTCTGTCTGTTATCACAACGTCGTTTCTCTATTTTTAAGATTGTTTTCGTAAACTATGTTGCTTTATATGAGTTGTCGTTTTGGTTGATTCCCACAACAGTCACTCTTACATTTCTATCAATTTTCCATAGTGTAGCTTAAGAAGCATTATTTTAAAAAAGAGCCTTTTTTTAATCAAATCAATCTTATTTACTACCACATGATTCTCTTATGATTAACTCTGAGTCAATAAACACTGGACTTAATTGTGATTTTCCGTTAATTAAATCATTTAGCATATTTGCTGCTAATCGACCGAGGCGATCTTTATCCTGTTTAATCGTCGTAAGCTGTGGTGCGCTATATCGGCAAGCATCAATATCATCACAGCCTATAACTCTTATATCCTGTGGGACACGCATTCCACTTTCCTTAATTGCACGAATCGCTCCAAATGCCATCATATCTGATGCTGCAAAAATTGCTTCCGGATATGTTTTCGATTGAAGGATTCGTTTCATTGCTTCATAGCCGCTTTCTTCATGAAAATCTCCATATTGTACCCAGTCTTTATTAATTTCAAGCCCAAGTGAATTCATTGCTTGAAGATATCCTTGCTCGCGATAGATTGCAATCGCAGAATCTTGTTTGCCACCTATATAGCCAATATCTCTTATCGCATGAAGATAAAGATGCTGAACCACCTTACTTGATAGTGTAATATTATCTGTCATGACATAGCTTGACATTGGCCCATGAAGCTTTAAGTCGATCCCTATACAAGGAATGTCTGTTTCATCTAATTCATAGATAGCATCCTCTATTTCCTCACCAGCGATAATCAAACATCCGTCAACATGAAAATGCCTGCATCTTGCCAAATAGCTCCCATTATCCTGATAAAACCGTTCATTTGAAAACATGATAATATCGTAACCTAATTTTCCAATCGTCTTTTTAAATGAAGTCACAACCTCATTAAAAAATGGATGGGTAAAATCTACATTTACCTTGCCGGCATATATTAATCCAATCAAATTTGACTTTTTTGTAGCAAGTGCTTTCGCAGAAAAGGTCGGCTGGTACCCGGTTTCACCGATTATATCCATTACCTTTTTCTTTGTTTTCTCACTTATGCCACTATAGTTATTAATAATTTTTGAAACCGTTGCTGGGGATACACCCGCCATTTTTGCTATATCTTTTATTGTTAAATTCATTGTGATCCCTTCTATGCCTTCGTAATAGTTTTTCATTTAAAATTAGATTACTAATAAATCATGGTTCCTTCAATTCTATTTTTGTCATTATCAGGTAAGGAAGTATTCCACCAGTTTATACGTCGCTGTTAGAGGCACTTACGCTTTTCTACCTTGTCTAGCTTCTGAGCCTAGCCCCTCGAGGTCACAAGCCACGAAAGAACTGAAGGTAAACTGCACCTTCATTTCTTTTGCGTCTTATGCTTGTCGGGGCTGAACAGTCGTTTCCGCTTTTCTTCTTGTCTAGCTCCAACTCCTAGCCCCTCGAGGTCATAAGCCACGAAAGAATTGAAGGTAGAGTACACCTTCATTTCTTTCGCGTCTTGCGCTTGTCGGGGCTGAACAGTCGTTTCCGCTTTTCTTCTTGTCTAGCTCCAACTCCTAGCCCCTCGAGGTCATAAGCCGCGAAAGAATTGAAGGTAAAGTACACCTTCATTTCTTTCGCGTCTTATGCTTGTCGGGGCTGACCAGTCGTTTCCGCTTTTCTATTTAACTGCACCTTCAGTAATACTTGAGATAAACAATCTGTTAAAGAATAAGAAAATAATAATCAATGGTACAGTTGCCCAGAATACACCAGATAAAATCATACCGAAGTCCACTTTATAACCAGTGCTTAATGATGCCAGTGCAACCTGAATCGTATACATATCTGGGTCTCTGAGAACCGTAAATTGCCATAGGAATTCTCCCCAAACAGCAGTGAAGACGATAATTCCTAAAGTTGCAAAGGCTGGTAGAATAATAGGTAAAACAATGCTGCGATAGATTCTAAAGTTTGAGCAGCCATCAAGCTTAGCGGCTTCGATTAGCTCATCTGGTACAGAGTTGCTAACATATTGACGCATTAAGAAAATCCCTAATGGATTAAGAAATGATAGAACCATAACTCCTTGTAAAGTATCCAATAATCCCGCTTTCGAAATTAAGTAATATTGTGGTATTAACCCCAATTGAGGCGGAATGACAAGCGTTAATAAAATAGAAAGGAAAAGTATGTTTTTCCCCGGAAACTTGAATTTCGCAAACGCAAATCCAGCTAACGAGCTAATTAACAAAACTACTAATGTAACTGTTGTACAAAGTATAATTGTATTCCACATTGCCCCGAAAAAATCTATTTGCTCAAGAACCTTTTGAAAATTTTCTACAAGCAAATTTCCTGGCGTTATCGTAGGAGGAATAGAATTATAAGCGGAACTTGGTCTTGTCGCCATGACAAACATCCAATAAAACGGAAACATCGATAAGACCGCAGATACCGTTAAGAATAAATAGATAAAAATTCGACTTATTGAATTTTTCTTTACTCCGACCTCTTGACTCATAACTTTGCCTCCTTCCGCTTTTTACCCGCACCAGAAGTAAGATACGTATTAACGGCCGAGAAAATAATGATGATAACTAATAAAATCAATGCAGTAGCTGATGCAGTACCGAATGATTGAAGACTAAATGCATCACGATATAAGTACATAACAACTGTCATTGCTTCTTCCCTTGAGAATGCATTCGCTCCTAAGAATACTGTTGGTTCAGCAAATAGTTGTAGTGCTCCAACAGTTGAAAAGAACACATTTAAAACAATAAATGGTTTTAACAGCGGCATCGTAATATGGATGAGCTGTTGAAATTTATTTGCCCCATCAATTGTTGCAGCCTCATATAAATCATTTGAAATACTTTGTATTCCCGCTAAATAGATAATCGTGTTATAACCAACCCATCTCCAAAATACCATGATTGAGATGGCAATCTTTGTTCCCCACTCAGATGCTTGCCAGCTAACAGGTTCAAAGCCGAATAGGCCAATCACATAGTTCGCTATTGAAGATTCACTATTACTAAATAACACGCTAAAGATAAGGGCTACAGCAACCATTGACGTGATATATGGCATGAAGATCGTTACTCTGAAGAAATTTCGAAACTTGAGGAACGATAAATTTAATAAGTAGGCTAAAATAATCCCTACAACTAATTGAGGAGCAGTACCCATTAAACCAATAATTATTGTGTTATAAATTGATTTCCAAAATAATGGATCGGTTAAAACAACAACAAAGTTATCAAGTCCTACAAATTCCATTGGAGCTAGACCATTCCACTTTTGGAAGGCTAAATAAATACTGAATAAAGCTGGATAAAGTCCTACAATAGCAAATATGATAAAGAATGGCGCTATATATAGATACCCAGATATCATATCTTTCTTTTCTTCAGAAAGTTGTTTTTTCTGTTTCGTATTTTTCACGGATGCAAGATTTTGTTTAACTTCCTTTTCCTTTATTGAGTTCATTTTCACTCCCCGTTCCTTTTTCAAAAGTAGGGTATGGAATCACCAAGGAACCCATACCCCAAGAGTTTAATTATCTACTTAATAAATCTTTTGCTTTCTTAATGCCAGCTTCCCATTCTTTTTCTGGGTCTTTACCAGTTTGAACATTCAGTAACCCATTTGTAATTGCTTCATGAACTGGGAAGTATTTCTCACCTTTGAAAGGTAATCCTTGGATATCTTGTGCTGCTTTTGCAAACACAACAGATGAAACTTGTCCTCCAAAGAATTCATCTTCCATTGATTTGAATTCTTCCATATCATAGACTTCAACAGCAGATGGGAATAATCCAGCATCTTGGAATGATTTTAATTGTTGTTCAGGTGCTACTAACCATTCAATGAAGTCATATGCTTCCTGTGCATGCTCAGTTTCTTTTGGTATAGAAAGGTAAGAACCTCCCCAGTTTGCTGCGAATTCTTCAGGTAAGTTTGCTACTCTGAACTTTCCTGATGCTTCAGGAGCATTGTCTTTTAACCAACCTTTAAACCAACCAGCACCCAACGCCACCGCAAAGTCACCGTTTTTCACACCGTTGCTCCATTCAGGAGACCACATTTCAGCTGGTCCAACATAGCCTTTTTCCCATAATTCAGCAGCAAAATCATAAGCCTTTTTCACTTCGCTGCCTTCTTTATCAGCGATAAGTTCACCTTCTGGGTTCAAGTATGCTTCTTCAGCAGTATCCAAATATGCACGATATGCCATTTCAATTGTGTCGACAAATGGTTTTCCAGTTTTCTCTTTTACTGTTTTCGCTGCTTCAACAAATGCTTCTGGTGAACTAATTAGCTTTTCAACTTCTTCTGGTTCAGTTGGTAAACCTGCTGCTTCAAAAACATCTGTACGATAGTATAATGCTTTAGGACCAATATCTGTTGGAAGACCGATTAAGAAGTCACCATCAAGGTTTGCTCCACCATCCCATTTCCATTCAAGGTATTTGTCTTGGACATCTTTCGCACCTAAGTCATATAAGTTATTGAAACGGTCTTGCGCCGCTTTGAAACGATCTAATTGGTCTAGCTCTAAAAGCGCAATATCAGGAGCACCACTTCCTGCTGATAATGCCGTAAATAATGCATCATGATGATCGGCTGTTTCAGAAGTTTTGAATTTAATTTTTATGTTAGGATGTTCTTTTTCATATTCCTCAATTAGCTTGTCATAGCCTGTTGCCCCGAATGACCAGAAGTTTAACTCAATTTGCTCATCAGAGCCTTTGCCACCGCTTTCTTTGTTGTTACATGCTGCAAGTGCAAAAGCAAGCACTACTACCAATCCCAATGATAACCACTTTTTTATCCTTTTCATTTTTTCTCCCCCTTATGTTTTCAAAGTAATCCGAATGAATCCTTGACCGCATGCTTAATTTGCTAAAGTAGCACCCCCATAAATGAAATTAAGTTTTGTAGAAATATAATCTCAAGTTATGAATCTATAAACGATTACGGAAATCGGTTTCCATTTACAATGGAAGTTTCCACCCTAAAATGGAAGGGTAACCGTTTTCAATACAAATTATATCCTCGTATTTCAGAAAAATCAACCAGTATTTACAAAAATAAATAAACCGGTTTCGTAAACATCGACTAAATTCGTGATTTTTCACGTTATTGAACTGTTTTCTCCACAGAAAAAAAGGATGACTCAAAAGCAAAGTTCAGACCCCTCAAACAATATATATAGACTAATGATGTGGTTAGTTTACTATATATTAGTGTTTGTTAGAGGGGGCAGATCCTTTTGAGTCACCCTTCATATCCACTCATATTCTATGAAATTATTAGAAATAAATTAATACGTAAGTGATGCAGCAATAACTAATCCGATCGCAATTGAGAGAAACAGAAGGAATAATCCAACTGCTTGATTGTTATCATCGATTGCTTTCGTAATATTAAACTTAGGAGTTAATAATTCCGCTAAATAAAATAAGACAATTTGAATAACGATCGCAATGGCGCCCCAGATAACCATATCATAGAGATTTATAGAATTGGAAATGGATGAATATAGAACGATTGCTAGACCTAAAATTCTTCCACCAAAAGCATATACTGCTGCTTTATTTCCATTTTTAATCAATTCAAACTCTTTGTTTTTCGTCGTAACCTCAAATAAAATGATACCAATGAATAATAGCAAACATGCTAAGCCAATATACGAAATCGTCGACAAAAATAAATTTAAAAATGTCATATACTCAGTTCCTTTCCAATTTTAATCCTATTGGTAAAAAATATGCATTATTATCTGTAATTTGCCCGCCTGCTCTTAAACCAATGCCACAAGGCTCACCATTTATTAAGAAACTACCGATTAATATTTTCGCTTCTTTTTTCCCATGTATCGTATATATCTCTTTAGATGGCAAATCAATGTATTCTTGAAAAACGGGTAAGGAAGTTTCATATGTTTTATGAACATCTTCCATTAGCTTCCTATTCCCTTGCAAAATGGACACTGTATCTCCCTCTCGACCAAAGCTCGGTTTTTGTACATATTTCTTACCGTTTTGCAGGAAGGGATCAGGCTCTAGATAGGTCGGCAAAAAATAAGCGGTAATCCACTGTTTTTCTTCATCTGTAAATAGCGGGTGATTCGCTTCCATCATCCCCCAAATCAATGCTTGGATCGCCTTTGATTGTAAAAGAAACGCTGAGATAGGATTTAACATTTGAAGTTTGTTTGAAATCACTAATTCTAATAATTGGAGGCCAATTTTTTCAGTTGCATCTGCTGTCACATCTTCAATTAAATGCTCTAAAGGATATGTTTGCCGATAAAGGACATCAATTCGCTTCCCTTCATCATCATACAATCCTTCATTTCTAATGATCGTTAGCTTATGTAATGGGACATACTTTGCTTTGACATTTGCTACATCCATTAAAAACTTTGTCGTAAACTTGTCTTCCTCATGGTCATCGTGAGATGTAAAGACAATATGTGGTTCTTTTTTTATTTTCGCAACATGAAGAACTTCTGCTAGCGCCTTTCGCATTTCTATGCCAAGCTTTGCAACTAAACCGTCATTAGGATCCTCTGCTTGAAAAGCCTGACATAACTTCCCATTGGCATAGAAAACTTCCTTTTCAAATGTTGGTGTATCACTATTTATTTCAAGCAATTTGAAACCATGTTTTGTTTGCACCAAATCAACTCTCGCTATAACTGTTTCTACCGGTAATGCCCGATGACGAATAAATGGTAAGATATCTTTTGGAATATCTAATTGAAGTAATAATTCGTCAGGAACATTTCTTAGCAATTGACCTACCTTAAAAAAAATCCGACCGACTCTTTTCGTTACTAAACGGATTTCCTCAATTTCCGATTTTTCCAATAAAGCAATGTCAAATAACCCATATTCACTATCATGTAAATCCTGCCAGAAGGAATCGAGTTTGCTATAAACTTCTTGCCGCTTCCTCCGATGCTCTTCTATCGACACTGACTGCAACATTAGCCACCAAAGCCCCCACTCGCTCCAGAACCAAAGCCAGATTTTCCTCCTTTAAAGGAGCTGCTAGTCTTATAGTTTTTATACGAGGAGCTTGATGTTAAGCTGCTTTTAGAGGAATAATATTTTCCGCCATAATAATAGTGTCCATAGTGGGAGGAAGTATCATCATCACATTCCCAAACACCTTCATCTGCTTCCCATTCCCAGTCATCACAATCATTGTCATCTGGAGGTGGTGGTAAATCCTTATCCTGACAACCAGTTGTCATCACTGTAGCAGCAAGTATACCTGAAATTAAAAAATTAGTCTTATTCAATCAATCTGCCTCCTTACCAACACACATTATTGTAACAAGTAGATATGTATGCATAGCCCTTTTAAAGAGATACAAGATTATCCACCGTAAAACGCAGAAGTAATTTCTATGGTTCCTCACCCTTTGGAGCGTTGCGATACTCATCGTAAACGACAAACATAAAAAAAGCTGCGAAAACACTTTGCTTTAGTGACATAGCTAGACACAAACATTTACACTTCAAAAATTCTGCCTCAAAAATCATCATAAACGTAGTATAGTAGAAATATAGTGAAACTTCCATATGTGGATTAGTTTTCCACATATGGTCGATAAGACCTATTATCATCATGAACCCATACGACCTATCATCACTTGTTCGTTTTTACCGTTTTTAATAAAGAGAGATTTACAATAAATAGTTAAGAAGGCCTATCAGAAAGTAAATTATACATATAACCTTGGAGGATATTATGAAAAAAAATTATAAATTAGAGTACCGCTTAAATGATGAGATGAAGGGCTACCCAGCTTTATATCATTACGATTTTACAGACCCATCTGAAATATTCTGTAGACGATTATGTGATTATTTTATAAAAAATAATATCGTCTACCACAAAACATCATCAAGTCTTGAGGATGAATACTATGTTATTTATGTAGAGGAAGAGACTGATGAATATTCATTTTCAGATGCAAAAACGTATTCTCACGTAACATTAGAAGTAAGAGAATACCAAGAATACAAGGAATCACCACTCCTTTATACATATGATTTATATTCCCATGAAGAAGCTTTATCCCTTATTGGCAATGATTATTTATGGATCGATGATAAGGAATACGAAAAAGTATCTGCTGAAATAGATGAAGATCGTTCTACATATGTACTTTATATGACGAGAACATGATGGGAATGTATAAATTTACAGATAAAGCAAATCTTTTATTAGGGCTAGTTTTTTTAGTAGGTATTCTGTGTATCTCCTACTCATTCTTTTGGGGGATAGTTCCACTTTCCCTAATGATGATTTTCATCTATCTTAAAAAAGGGAACCGAAAACTAATTGCGACCGTTTCAGCTTTTTTGATTGGATTTCTCCTTTATAGAGCTGCAGCCTTGTTGCTTACACAATTACTTGATGGTGATGAAGCAAGAATCCTTTTTAATCGAATTTTATTACTGTTCATCATCTTTTGCTTGATGATTAACTCACGATTTTTCAAGCATCGGTTTCACTATTTGCATAAGCCGGATTGGCATGCAACGATTTATTTCCCTTTTATATGGAGTGGCTTTCACAGCCTACAAATAAAGTACTTTCTCATCATGGCAATGCTCATAAATTCCATTGTGTTTATCCCTTTTATTATTAAGCATGATTTTAATACTTTAAAAGGACTTCTATTGTTTGCAATTGGATTTTCACTTATAAATGCGATTCTCGAGGAAATTATTTGGCGAGGGTATTTGCTATCACAGCTTAAAGATAGCGTCGATGATTATTTTGCATTGATTATCACAAGCATCGGCTTTGGCTTGCAGCATATTTCAATCGGCATCCCGTTAATCCCATCTATCCTCTTTTCATTTGGCGGCATTTTCTTCGCGGGTATTGTGATGCGCTCAAAAAGTCTAATTCCTAGTATCATTTGGCATTTTTTAATCAATCTCGGAATGGTATTTAGCGGATTTATCTTTCGTATCTAAATTTGGAGGGTTTTGAGAGAAAATTGAAAAATATACTTAATTTTCAAGTGAAATAATAAATAATTGATTATCTTGTTGACATTGACGTTACGTCATTGCCTAGAATTGAAATTGTCCAAAGCTACTTTTTCTTCATCTGAGTTGATCCCAAGCACTTAAACAATAGATGTGTTCTTCGGCTTCTTCCATTTTGCAAGCATCGAGACTGGGGCATAACGAAAATATTTCTAATGAAAACCGAACGTTGCTTATTGCAAAAAACTATAAAAGAAAAGACTCTTTACGAAGAGGTCGGTTTTTGGTGCAAACTTTATTAAGGTTGATTGGAGCTGATTGCGAGACTCCTGCGGGATGCGTAGGAGAGGTGAGACCTAAGCAGATTTACACCAAGGAGGCTCACCACCCACCCTGCGGAAAGCGAGTACTGCAGTGGAAATCAACCAGAACGACTACAAGTAAAAAGCAACAATGTATACAAGTATTGCCACTTAAAAAAAGACACGAAGTTTAATGCAGAATTCCGAATTATAGTTCGGATTTTTCTTATGTTGAAAATCTTTTGTCCCAACCTCTTTTTTGTAGGAAATGAATTAAGGGAAATGTGACAATGAAAAAAATAGTATAATAGGGAATTTGGGGGTGTACTATGCATATTCGAAATTCTGCAAAAGCAATTATTATTCATGAGGAAAAGGTATTATTAACAAAAAATCAAGACGAGGATGGATTCTTTTTCCTTTTTCCTGGCGGTGGTCAGGAGCATGGTGAGACGATTCATCAGGCGTTAATAAGAGAGTGCATGGAGGAAGTGGGCCAGAGAGTAGAGGTTGGCGAGCTCCTACATATTCGTGAGTATATTGGAAAAAATCATGAGCATGCTTCATTTGATTTTGATTTTCATCAAGTTGAATTTTATTTTGTTTGTCATCTAAACAATGATTTAACTAGTTATAAACATGCGATTAATCCTGATAGTCATCAAGTAGGAATTGAATGGATCCCAATTCATTCTCTCTCTCAATATAGGGTATATCCTAAAGGTATAACAAAGCATCTCCTTCACTATTTGCAGCATGTGAAGTCTCCTGTATATTTAGGAGATATAAATTAATGATTTCTATAAAATGAAAACAAAGAACGTGTAGTTGAACGTTCTTTGTTCCTACATATATGTTAAAAGTTTGTCTCCTTCATTTTTCCTCAAAATTCGGCTTGTTTACATAATCATACATCCAGCCCATCAATACACCACCGCCAATTACATTTCCTAATGTCACCGGTATAAGGTTATGAAACACACCTGCTAGAGTAAAGCTATCTGGTGGATTTGAGACAAAGGCAACCCGAGAATGTACACATATTCGCAATGCTATGCTCATACCCTGAAATGAAGAAGCAAAACACAAAAAGCATCATCGTAAATAATTTTGCACCATCACCTTCAAGTCTCATTGGGATGAAAAATGCTAAGCAAACTAGCCAATTACATAAGATACCTCTAAAAAATAACTCTGATGTTGATAAATGAACTTTATTGTTTGCAACCGTTAAAAGAAAGCTATTTGTTGACGGATCTGAAAAAAGACCCGTCTGGAAAATAAAAAACGCGAAAAAGCAGGCGCCAATGATATTTCCAGCATAGCTTAACAACCATAGCTTTAGCACCTCTAGCCAGCCGAGTTTTTTTCTAAATGCGGTATAGGAAAAATAAAATGTATTCCCGGTAAATAAGTCCCCGCCACCATAAACAATTAAAATAATTGCTGCACCAAAGGTTAAAGCCCCAATAGGGTAAGCGAGTGGGGAATGCTCCATGAAGAAAAAGTTTCCTGTTTTAAACGCAACAATAACACCAAAACCGATAAACATACTTGCAAGCATAGCTCGTAATAAATAGCGGAAAGGGCTTTGCATATAGCTTTTTTGTTTTTTAAACGCAAGTTGCTCAACTAAAATTAGTGCATCCTTTTCCATAAACCTCACTCCGATTGATGTTTCTATATCGATAGTTTACAAAATAAGCTTGTAGCTACCCGTGAGAAATATCACTGCTTTTTACCTTTTACTAGAGCTTTAACCTCTAAGATTGTCTAGCAGCTTTTATTAAATAGCTCGATCCTTCTGTTTCTATGAAGAAAAAATGAGTCTACCTAATGCAAAATAAAGGAGAATAGACTTTCCTAAAAGAACTAATACATAAGAATATTTCGTTCAAAAATACCCTATTTTTATAACATTCTAATTAAATGAGGTGTAGAAAATGAAGAAAAAAATCTCAATAATTGGAGTTCCCATGGATTTAGGACAATCTCGTCGTGGAGTTGACATGGGGCCAAGTGCAATTAGATATGCAGGTGTTGTTGAACGGTTAGAAAAGCTAAGCTATCAAATCCATGATAAAGGTGATATTGAAATTGGTAGACCTGGAAAAGATGAGGAAGCTTCAGATGATAATTTAAAATATTTAAAGGCAGTTGTAAAAGCTAATACAAAGCTTGCAGAGGCTGTCGATCAAGTTGTTTCAGCAGGTGATTTTCCACTCATATTAGGTGGTGATCATAGCATTGCCATTGGAACGCTTGCAGGGGTATCGAAGCATTATCAAAACCTTGGGGTCATTTGGTATGATGCACATGGTGATTTAAATACGAGTGAAACATCTCCATCAGGCAATATTCACGGAATGCCTCTAGCAGTGAGCATTGGGATTGGCCATGCCGATTTAAAACATATTGGTGGATACTCACCAAAAATCAAACCAGAAAACATTGTCATTATCGGGGCACGTTCATTAGATGATGGAGAAAAAATTTTAATACGTGAAAAAGGAATTAAAGTTTTTACAATGCATGAAATTGACCGAATGGGGATGGCAAAGGTTATGGAGGAAACGGTATCCTACTTAAAAGATAAAACAGACGGTGTCCACCTATCACTTGATTTAGATGGACTTGATCCAAGCGATGCCCCTGGTGTAGGAACACCTGTCCTTGGTGGGATAAGTTACCGTGAAAGTCATTTAGCAATGGAAATTTTAGCAGAAGCAAAAATGATCACATCTGCCGAGTTTGTTGAAGTAAATCCGATCATTGATGAACGAAATAAAACGGCAACAGTAGCAGTAGAGCTAATGGGATCTTTGTTTGGTGAAAGATTACTATAAAATGTCCATGATTTGATTACTCCTATTGATTATCGAAGAATAACAGATTAGTAGGAATGATGAACATAAGGAGGTTTCAATGAACAATCTTGAGTCAGAAAAAATAATTAAAAAAACTGAGCAGTATGGAGCCAATAATTATCAGCCCTTACCAATCGTCATTTCCGAGGCAGAAGGAATTTGGGTGAAAGATCCTGAAGGGAACAAATATATTGATATGCTAAGTGCGTATTCTGCCGTAAATCAAGGTCATCGCCACCCAAAAATTATCGAAGCGCTTAAAAGGCAAGCGGATTTAGTGACACTCTCGTCAAGAGCATTTCACCATGATCAATTAGGAGCTTGGTATGAACGGGTTAGTCAGCTGACGAATAAAGAAATGGTTTTACCTATGAATACTGGAGCAGAAGCAGTTGAAACGGCGATTAAAGCGATAAGACGCTGGGGTTATCAGGTGAAAGGAATTGCAGAAAATCAAGCTGAAATCATTGTATGTGCTGGGAATTTTCATGGACGGACATTAGCGGCAATTTCCCTTTCATCTGAGGAGGAGTATCGAAAAGGCTTCGGACCAATGCTACCAGGAATAAAACGAATTCCTTATGGTGATTGTGATGCTTTAAAAGCAGCGATTACACCAAACACAGCAGGATTTATCCTTGAACCAATCCAAGGTGAAGCAGGGATCATTATTCCACCAGACGGCTATTTAAAAGAAGCGTACTCCATTTGTAAGTCGCAAAGGGTTTTATTTGTAGCTGATGAAATCCAAACAGGGCTTGGACGAACGGGAAAATTATTTGCTTGTGATTGGGAGCAGGTCGTCCCAGATATGTATATTCTCGGTAAAGCATTGGGTGGAGGTGTTATGCCTATTTCATGTGTTGTGGCCAACCGCGATATTTTACATGTATTTAATCCGGGATCACACGGCTCAACATTTGGAGGTAACCCTCTTGCATGTGCGGTTTCGATTGCGGCGATTGATGTTATGATAGAAGAGGAGCTTGTCGATAAATCATTAGAGCTCGGGGAATATTTTTTAAACCGTTTAAAAGAAATGACCCACCCTTGTATAAAGGAAGTCCGGGGCAAAGGCTTGTTTATCGGATTAGAATTAACGGAAGCAGCTAGACCTTACTGTGAAAAATTAAAGGATTTAGGAATTTTATGTAAGGAAACACATGAAACGGTTATTCGCTTTGCTCCTCCATTAATCATCACAAAAGCAGAAATTGATATCGCGATAGAGAAAATTAATCAAGTATTTTAATAAATGTATTATTGCTTTTTGGCTCTTTAAGCTAGACTTAGAGAGCTTTTTATTATGTTGAAACAAGAGCGTTTTTTGTAAAAATACGAGTTTAAACTAATTTCACGACATTAATAAGATACCGAATCGTATTAATTTAGTGAAAATCTAGAAGATGCTAAGGAATATTAGTACAGCCATTTTAAACAAATTGGAGTTTTGATTTTATATTTCCTAATTGACTTGAAAGCGATAGCATAATAGAATAGGAGATAAACTAATCGATAACTTAATTGTTAGTTACGATTTGATAAAATTATAGCATTGACTGTAAGTAAGCATAGGATTTTATGGATAGGCACTTTAACGAAATATTGTTGTTTTCATAAACATTGTAAAGGGTAAGTGGAGCGTACTGCGGGATGTATTTGTTGGATGGTGCGTAGTTAGGATGCTCACCACCCACTCGCCGGACGCTGCATGAGGTAAGCATCATTAATAAAAGGCAACAAAGTTTTCGAAACAAGTCTATTGCAATTACAAAGGTCAATGTTTAAGGGGAGGGCAACAAGATGGCGAAGAAACACATCCAGGAATCGTTCGATTTTGAACAACGATTTAAAAATGGTCCGGGAAAGGTAGAAGGGGCATTTAAAACATTATATATCCTGTATAAAGGGCAATTCCATAACATTGCTTTATCATTTTTCTTCTTTTTGATCAAGCATTCACCAGTATGGATTATTCCGATTATAACAGCTAATATGATTGATATTGCTAGCAATCCTGAAAGGCATTCACTACAGGAGCTATGGATTAATTTAGCAGTTGTCGCATTTGTTATTATTCAAAATATTCCTTCACAGCTGCTACATATTAGCTTTCTAAGCAAAGCTTCACGTCATGTTGAGGCAGGCTTAAGAAGCACATTGGTAAGGAAGCTTCAACATTTATCGATATCCTATCATAGTGAGCTCCGTTCAGGGAAGCTTCAATCAAAGGTATTAAGAGATGTTGAAAGCATTGAGTTTTTATCAAAGCAAATTATGTATTCCTTTTCAGCGGCGTTAACTAGCGTTGTTGTCGCAATTGGTGTTACTGTGAGCAAAAACTTATTAGTAGCGTTATTTTTTGTGTTAATGATCCCGATTGCGCTATTATTAGTCTACCTATTTAAACGAAATTTACAGAAAAAGAATAACGAGTTCCGGAAGCAAATTGAATCAATGTCAGGACAGGTAGCTGAAACGTTGACAATGATTCCTGTAACACGTGCCCATGGCTTAGAGGATCTTGAAATTAAAAAGACGGATTCAACTCTTTCTAACCTAAAGGGAAAAGGGTATAAGCTAGACATATCTGAGGCTTATTTCGGAGCTACAGGATGGGTAGTCTTCCAGCTGTTTCAAATGTTCTGTTTAGTGTTTACAGCTATCCTTGCTTATAATGGGCAAATAACAGTTGGTGATGTTGTGATGTACCAAGGCTTTTTCACAACAATCTTAATGTCAATCAATCAAATTATTAATATTTACCCACAGCTTGCTAAAGGATATGAGTCAATCATCTCTGTATCAGAAGTGTTATTTTCAACGCAAACTGTTGAATACCAAGGGAAAAAGAAATTAGCGAACATTAAAGGGAAAATTACCTTTGAAAATGTGAACTTTCATTATGCGGACTCGAATAAACACGTGTTAAATCAATTAAATCTTGAAGTAAAGGCAGGAGAATGTGTCGCATTAGTTGGCGCCTCTGGTGCTGGAAAATCGACCGTTTTAAGTATGGTGTTAGGATTCTACCGCCCAAATGAAGGTCAACTATTAATTGATGATGTACCATTTGATGATGTTCATATGCAAACATATCGTCGCAGGCTCGCAGTTGTTCCGCAAAATACGATTTTATTCTCTGGTTCGATTCGCGATAATATTACATATGGGATGCCAAATGTATCGGAGGAACGAATACAGGAAGTCATTGAGATGGCAAATCTTCAGGATGTAATAGCAGAAATGCCGAATGGACTAGATACGATGATTGGTGAGCATGGTGGAAAGCTATCAGGTGGACAAAGACAACGGATCGCCATTGCAAGAGCCATTATTCGTGATCCACAAATTATTCTTTTAGATGAAGCAACATCTGCACTTGATAATGTATCTGAATATCGTGTTCAACAAGCGATTCAAAAGCTGATAAAGGGAAGGACAACCTTCATTGTTGCCCATCGTCTTTCAACAATTCGTGATGCTGACCGAATTATCGTCATGAAAAATGGAACATGTGTTGAAGAAGGAAGCTTTGAAGAACTTATTAGCCTAAAAGGTGAATTTTATAAATTGAAGCAATTACAGGCATAATTTGAGAAAGGGAATTGTTATTCTATCTAATCTTTCTGTTAGAAAATGAATAGAATGATTGAGAAATAAGCGTGTGAATGGACATACGCTTATTTCTTGGCCTTTCACTCAATCATTGAGACTTAAAGAGAATAAATCTAGCGGCAATCCTTAAAAAACCCTTTTGGATAAAGATGGTCATCTTCGGAATCAACATCAGATGATTGTGTAAAAACAGATGCAAATTCATTATGTTCAATAAGGTATTCAATCAATTCATAAATGCGTTCCCGACTTGCAGTTTCTATAAGTACCATATCGCTTGCCCAAAAATAAGTTCCACTCATCCATGCGCCTGTTTGCTCGTTTTTCTCCCGAAGGCTTTCGATATTTTTATAAGTAAAAAAACTAGCAATATATTTAGAACGGTCGGAAAATGTTACGATTACATCAAGATTGGTATCCTCGATATCCCATTCGCCGTCTGCCCACTCTTCGGCTTCAATCCAAATATGTTTATCCCTAGTTTTATTCATCGTATCAACTCTTTTCATTCTACTAAAGTAATTATAAGCTAATATCAGCAATAGTGAAAAGGTTAGTAAGGTAAGGTTCACGCGATTCATGCAAAATTAATCCTAGAGCTTCAAACAAATTACGTATCAAAATGAAATATGAAAGGGCTTTCTAAAAAAAGTGGTATTTTTCCCAATCATAGCTCCCTTTTTTGGATACGCTTCCAGTGCTATACTTTATTCTGCAAGGCAAGACAAAAACAAATATTAGGGGGGCATGGTTAATGAAAAAGAAAACGTTTTCCGCTATGATGTCATTGGCATTAGTTGGTGGGTTAATCTTAGGCGGGTGTTCTTCAGGTTCTGATGATTCAAAAGCATCAGGTGAAGCAAGTGGGGACAAAACAGTAATTAACATGATGCATTTATGGCCTGAAGGGAGCTCAAATGCTCAATTTACAATTGTTGAAGACATAATCACTGCATATGAAAAGGAAAATCCTGATATCGATATTCAAACAGAAATCCTTGGTAACGAACAATACAAAGAAAAAATTAAAGTATTGTCTGCTTCAAACGAACTTCCAGATGTCGGAATCACTTGGGCTGCTGGTTATATGAAGCCTTTCGTTGAAGGAAATATGTTTACACCTTTAGACGATATCATTAAAGAGGATCAATTCGTTGCTGGTACTCTTGATGCATTTTCAGTTGAGGATAAGACATATGCATTACCTCTTGAATTAAATATCACTCCAGTGTATTACAATAAAGAAATCTTTGAAAAGCACAACTTAGAAGTTCCAAAAACATATGATGAATTTTTAAAAGTAGTTGAAACACTTGTAGACAATGGTGTAACTCCAATTACTTTAGGAAACAAAGACCGTTGGACAGGTTCTATGTGGTATATGTATCTAGCAGATCGTATTGGTGGACCTGAAGCATTAAATAAAGCGATTAATCGTACTGGAAGCTTTGAAGACCCTGCTTTAGTTCAAGCTGCAGAGGAAATCAAAAAACTTGTTGATATGGGTGCTTTTGTTAAAGGATTTAATGGCTTATCAAACGATGAAGCAAAAGGATACTTTATGAATGAACAAGCAGCTATGTACTTAATGGCGACTTGGGAATTACCAAACTATACGACAAGTCCTGATGTTGCTCAGGAATTTAAAGATAAAGTTGGTTACTTCAAGTTCCCTACTTATGAAGGTGGAAAAGGAAACATTGACAGCTACGTAGGTGGTCCTGGTGTTGGATTATTCGTATCTGAAAATTCAAAAGTAAAAGAAGAAGCGAAGGCATTTGTTTCTTACTTAGTTGAAGAATGGGGTAAGCGTTCTGTTGTTGATGCTGGTGTAATTCCTGCAACAGTCGTTGATACATCTAACGGTGACCTTGACCAAATGTATATTGATATTTTGAATGATTTAGGTAAAGCTACAAATCTTACACTTTATGCCGATGTTCAAATGTCAGCAGGTGTTGCAGATGTTCACTTAAATCAAATTCAATCATTATTTGGTGGACAGACAACTCCTAAAGATTTTGCAAAAACTCAAGAAGAGGCTCTTGCTGAAGAGGAATAATCACAATGCTTAGGAAGGAGGGTGGCTCAAAACCAAAGGTTCAGACCCCTCAAACACAAAATATATAGACTAATGAAGGTTAGTTTACTATATACTGGTGTTTGTTGGGAGGGTCAGACCCTTTTGAGTCACCCTCTTTCGTATAGAAAGGAAGGGGACTAAACAACCATGAAAAATGTAATGTCGAATAAGTTAGTTATCGCCCTTTATACACTTCCTGCTTTACTTCTCATTCTAGTCCTTATCTATATTCCGATTGTATTATCAGGTTATTATGGTTTTATGGATTGGGATGGAATTGGTGAAATGAAATTTATAGGGTTTGAGAATTATGTCAATTTAATTAAGGATTCAACCTTCTGGACAAGTACATGGCATTCTTTTCTATTAGCCATTTTCTCAACGATTAGCTTGTTGCTATACTTAGCGGTTTCCCTCGTATTAGTTAGCAATATTAAAGGCTCTGATTTATTACGGAAAATTTATTTAATACCGATGCTTTTATCATCTGTTGCCATTGCCCAGCTGTGGATGAAAATATTTGACCCTACAAACGGGATGGCCAATAAGCTCCTTGAATTCTTTGGAGTAGAAAATTTACCAGTTTGGTTAGCTGATCCGAAGGTTGCCCTCTATGCAATTTTCATCCCAATTATTTGGCAATATGCAGGGTTTTATATTTTGATTTACTATGCTGCATTAAAAAATGTACCTAATGAGGTAATTGAAGCAGCTAAAATTGATGGTGCAAACCCATTGCAAATTGCGTTTCAAATTAAATTACCACTCATTTCTGGTGTATTTAAAGTAACGATTATGCTTGCGGTTGTTGGTTCATTGAAATATTTTGATTTAATTTATGTCATGACTGGTGGCGGACCAAACGGTGCAAGTGAAGTGATCGCTTCATATATGTACAAGGAAGCGTTTAAATTGAATAACTTTGGCTATGGTAGTGCAATCGGCTTTGGGCTATTAGTGATTTGTCTTCTAATGACTTGGTTAACTTCAAAATTTACGAAATCTAATGAAGATGTTCAATATTAAGGGGGAGTGAAACAAGATGAGTAAGGTGATGACACAAAAGACAACTGAGCTTTCCGTACCCAATAATACGAAGAAATCTTACTTGAACAGAATCGGATTTGGATTTCTTTATCTCATATTAGGGGTATTTGCTATTATTCAAATCTACCCATTAATTTGGCTAGTATTCTTTTCTTTAAAAACGAATCAAGAAGTATTTGGTATGTCGCCTTTTGCTTTGCCGCAAAATCCACAATGGGAAAACTATACGAAGGCTTGGACTTCAGGAAATATTGGAGTTTACTTTTTTAATAGTGTTTGGATTACGGTCATATCTGTTGTTCTTACAATTATTCTTGCTAGTTTCGTTACATTTGCTGTTACAAGAATGCATTGGAAACTAAGTGGTCCTGTTCTCGGATTATTTTTAGTTGCTTATATGATTCCACTGCATTCAACATTAATTCCTTTGTTTAAAATGTATAACAATGCAAATTTAATTGATAACCCTATCTCAATTGTATTGTCCTATACGGCATTTAATTTGCCGTTAACGATTATGATTTTACTAGGCTTTTATAAAACGTTTCCACGTGAAATTGAGGAAGCAGCGGTTATGGACGGTTGCTCGGTTCACCGAATTTTCTTCCAAATTACGCTACCAATGACAGTCCCAGTAATCTCAACAACAGCGATCATTAACATGATTTACAACTGGAATGAATTCGTTTTTGTTAATACATTTATTAGCTCTGACAAATGGAAAACATTAACGGTAGGGATTAATAACTTCGTTGGTCAATATTTAACGGACTGGGGTGCAATTGGTGCAACTCTCGTTATTAGTATTGTCCCAATTTTAATTATCTTCATCTTCTTAAGTGATAAGATTGTTGAAGGGATGGCAGCAGGTTCTGTAAAGGGGTAATGATGAAAATAAAAAGACAGATAGAAACGTTTTCACTTTTTGAAGAGATATTCCTATCTGTCTTATTTGTTTTTTATCAATTTAATAAATTTGTAGCCCCAATTATCAACAAATATAACAGGTTATTTCTTCTTCAAAATCTCTCCTCTTTAATAACAATATAATTAAATATGAATTATAGTTGAAGCCCCTAAATTTACCACCATTTCAAATAAAACGAGTAGAAATAAAGCTTTTTTCGTTATTCATTGAAAGAAAATAACTATGTCAGTATGAACAAATATTCATTACTGTCATAGTTTTTTCTCGTTTACTTGTAATAAGTCTTTTCATTTCAAAATAGTAGTAGAAGGTAAGTGATTTAGATGATTGATATTGATTAAAGTCTTGTACATGATTATTTAACAGTAGGGGTAGCTAAAAGATAATCATGCCTTATTGGAATAAAATAAATTGTTAGTTAGTTTTAGTAATGATACGAAAATTTCAATTTAGAATATTCGTCACGAAAGCAGGTGTGAGAATGAAAGTAACCATAAAAGATATTGCGCAAATATGTGGTGTTTCCTTAGGTACAGTGGACAGAGCTTTGAATAATCGAAAGGGGATAAGCGAAAAAACACGTAAAAAGGTTCTTCAAGTTGCAAAGGAAATGAATTACAGACCAGATTATACAGCAAGAAGTCTTGTCATAGGAAAGACGTTAACGATAGGAGTTGTCTTATTTGACTTATATAATCGCTCGTTTGCCCAATTGTTAAATGCAATCGAGCTAAAAGCGAGAGAATTAGGTTATTTTGTTTATATTACGTTAACAGATAAAAATCCTGAAAATGAGAGGCAATGCATTGAATATCTAGTTAATCGAAAAGTAGACGGTATCATTCTATTTTCGGTCAATAAACGAAAATCGTTTGATGCGTATTTGAAAAAATTTCATGTTCCAATCTTAACTATTTTTAATTATATATCTGATGAGTGGGAGTATGTTGGGATTCAGGAGCGGCAAGCAATGAAGGATGCGACAAAATACATAATAAGCAAGAACTATCAACGGTTTATTTATCTTTGCCCGCCTTTAGCATATTCAGGACGGTCAAATATCTATACACAGGAGGAACGATTAGCGGGATTTCTAGAGGGATTAAATGAAGCCCATGTAAGTCATCCTCCAATTATTATTAAAGAAAGTGAGTATATTGATGTATTACATAC
>NZ_CADEPK010000147.1 GCF_902829255.1 Metabacillus niabensis
ATTTATAAGTGGTGATTTTTTCTACGACAGAGAAAAAATGTCATGAATTGAATGTCGAGATAAGTGAGGTATCTAAAATGGAATTTCGGAAATCCTTATCAAACCTTGTAGACACATTGAAGCAAAATAAAGAATTTAGCGAACAAATTGTTCATTGGCATACAATTCCTCCAAAAGATGCAAAAACGGTAGAAATGCCAAAAGATATCGACGAGCGTTTAAAGCAAGCATTGATAAAAAGAGGGATTTCACAGTTATATACACATCAATTTGATGCATATCGGTTAGCAAAAGATGGAGCGAACTTAGTTGCTGTTACTCCCACAGCATCAGGAAAAACAATATGCTACAATTTACCAGTATTACAAAAGATTATCGAGGATGATACAAGTCGTGCACTATATTTATTTCCTACTAAGGCATTAGCACAAGATCAAAAATCCGAATTAAATGAAATCATTTCAGAAATGGGTGTTCAAGTAAATTCATATACTTATGATGGTGATACGTCACCATCAATTCGCCAAAAGGTAAGAAAAGCAGGTCACATTGTTATTACGAATCCTGATATGTTACATTCGGCAATTTTACCTCATCATACAAAATGGGTTTCTCTTTTTGAAAATATAAAATATGTTGTAATTGATGAGCTTCATATATATCGAGGAATCTTCGGGAGTCATGTTGCAAATGTTATCCGAAGATTAAAACGAATTTGTCAATTTTATGGAAGTAATCCACAATTTATTTGTACATCTGCCACAATTGCAAATCCTAAGGAATTGGCTGAAACGTTAACAGGAGAAAAAATGGAGCTTATCGCTAATAACGGCGCACCTTCAAGTAAGAAGCATTTTATCTTTTATAATCCGCCAATTGTCAATAAACCATTAAATATAAGAAAAAGTGCAACTTTGGAAGTTAGACGTTTAGCAGGATATTTTTTGAAGCATAAAATTCAAACGATTGTTTTCGCTAGAAGTCGTGTACGAGTCGAGATTATTTTAACTTATCTTCAAGAGTTAATTAAAAACCAGCTAACACATAAATCGATTCGTGGATATCGCGGGGGCTATTTGCCTAAACAGCGAAGAGAAATCGAACAAGGGTTAAGAAATGGTGAGATTTTAGGTGTAGTAAGTACGAATGCTTTAGAGCTAGGAGTAGATATCGGACAATTACAAGTTTGCATAATGACTGGTTATCCCGGGACAATTGCGAGTGCTTGGCAACAGGCAGGTAGGGCTGGTAGAAGACAAGGAGAAGCAGTTATTATTATGGTGGCAAGTTCTAGTCCACTTGATCAATATATTATTCAGCATCCTGACTATTTTCTCGAGCAAAACCCCGAGACGGCTGTAATTAATCCAAATAATCTTGTTGTTTTAGTTGACCATTTAAAGTGTGCAGCTTTTGAACTTCCTTTTAAAGAAGATGATACATTTGATGGCTTGGAGCTTAATGATATTTTACAGTTTTTAGCGGAGGAAAGGGTATTGCATTATAACGAAGATACTTATTATTGGATGAACGATTCCTTTCCAGCACATAATATTAGCTTGCGATCGGCTTCACAGGAAAATGTTGTAATTATAGATCAGTCAGATATTGCGAATGTAAAGGTCATTGGTGAAATGGATCGGTTTAGTTCAATGACACTCCTGCATGATGAAGCGATATATTTACATCAAGGTGTGCAATATCAAGTAGAAAAACTAGACTGGGAAGAAAAAAAGGCTTTTGTTCGGGAAGTGGATGTCGATTATTTTACAGATGCGAATTTAGCTGTTCAGCTAAAAGTATTAGAAGAAGACCTTCATGAAGACCATAATCATGTTGAATTAGGGTTTGGCGATGTAACAGTACAAGCTATGGCAACAATTTTTAAGAAAATTAAATTTGATACGCATGAAAATATCGGCTCAGGTCCTATACTCCTGCCAGAAGAAGAGCTCCATACAAACGCCGCATGGATAAGTATAAACGATTCGTTGAAAAGTGAATTACCTGAGAAACGATTAGAGGAAGCATTAATATCTGTTGCCCATTTGTTTCAACATATTGCTCCATTAAAAGTAATGTGTGACCCATCTGATCTCCATGTCGTTTCACAAATTAAATCTGTCCACAATCAGAAACCGACGATTTTTCTATATGATAGATATCCAGGAGGGGTAGGGTTAGCGAAAAAAATCTTTGAAACGATGAATATAATCGTTTTAGAGGCGATCTCATTACTATCTGATTGTCCATGTAAAGAGGGGTGTCCTTCTTGTATAGGAACGGAAACAAGTACTGATTCAATTAAAAGAGATACACTTTCTCTTTTGCAACAGTTAACATGATTTGAAAATTTTTCAAAAAAGACTTTATAGTGAAATTTTTCAATGTGAATATATTTGATAAGTGATTGCTTGTCGTTAGTATACGAGACTTCTGCTGAATGAGGGATAGACTCACCGCCACCCCGAGGTTACACTAATAAAAAGCAACAAACATACAATACATCCTTGTATCAAGAAAATAATAAAAAATTTAATCTACTAGTTACAAGGATAAGTTTTCCAGGAATGAGATGTTTAAAGGGATGAAATAAATGTCGTTATTAAATAAATTAAATCGAATGAAACAGCATATCGTTAGAGAAGAAGCACCATCATCTCTTCAAAAAGAAAGTGAAAAATCTATTGCTAATGAAGCTATATGGGATGAGTATGACACGAAAATCTTTACTTATGATGGACAATATTGCTTTATTAGAGAAATTACGTATCCTTTAACCTTTCAGCACGGTAAATATCAACTAGGTGAATTCCATCGCATTGTTCAGATGTGGAACGAATCTCAATCAACTCATCCATTGTCATGTAAGGGGCATCAAGCAAATGAATTGTTCTTCTTTGACACGGAAACAACTGGTCTTGGTGGTGGTGTAGGGAATACGATATTTTTATTAGGTCAAGCACAAGTGTTTCATGATCGAGTTGTAGTTAAACAGCATTTGCTGCCAAATCCGGGAAATGAAGTTGCGTTATACCAAAGTTTCTTAAATGGGATAAATAGTAAAACGCTTGTAACATATAATGGTAAAGCTTTTGATTGGCCACAGGTAAAAACAAGACATACTCTCATAAGAGAATCCGTACCAAGTCTCCCGCCATTTGGGCATTTTGATTTATTTCATGCTGCAAGGAGACTTTGGAAAAAGGAAATGGATTCTGTAAAACTTGCGAATGTTGAAAAAGTCATCCTCGATATTCATCGTAAGGATGATGTACCAGGATATTTAGCACCAATGATATATTTTCAATTTGTGAAGCAGCAGCAACCAGAAATCATAATGGGTGTCTTAAAGCATAATGAAATTGATGTATTATCACTTATTACCCTTTATATTGATGTTTCCTTAAAACTATTAAACACAACAGTTGAAGCAAATGAAGAGGAACATTATGAAATTGCGCGATGGTTGGACTATATTGGTGACGGACAATCAGCGATGAATGCTTATCAAACGTTAATGGAGAAAGGAACACGTAATGAGGGAAGTGCGAAATACCAAGTTGCGCTTCATTATAAGAAGAATAAAAATTGGGACATGGCAATAAATACATGGAAAGAAATATTATCTCTTTCAAATGAAGAAAAATTAAAGATAGACTCTGCGATCGAACTAGCAAAATATTATGAGCACATTATAAAAAATTATGATGAAGCAATTTATTATACAAAACTAGCTAATCAAATACTTGAACATAATAGAATGAAAGATTCGATAGAACTACAAGCTGAGATTGAAAAAAGATTAGCTAGAATTGAGCGGAAATATGAAAAGATTATTACCCGGGGAAGCGCAAAAAATGAGTGATTTCGTCAAAAATATGACAAAATGATGAAATGATAATAATCCTTAAATTAACAATTGTAGTTTTCTGTAGAACAATGTAAAATATGTGATTGTACGAATGAAAAAAAAGGGGAATACAACTATGTACAAAAGCATTTTATTTCTATTTTTTATTGTTGTTCTCTTAACTATATTTATATTTTCGACTTATAAAGATAGTATTATGGCTTTATTTTAATTAAAATACTAGACGGATTTTCATTTCGTTTAAATATACTTTATTATGAATCAGTGTTGGTCATGTCCTTCACTGATTTTTTATCTGATTTATGAGCTTATATTTCAAAAACAGTAAATGTTTGTAAATTATAGGTTTCTAGCGGATAATTTTTAAAATTAGGTGGTTGCATTAGTACATGTATATCCCATTTATCATAGGCTAGAAGTGTAAGACATGATAAATGATTGAAAGGAGAATGGAATATGCATCATTGTAGACCTAAAGTATTGGCACCAATCGTACATCCAACAAAATGTTGTGTTCAAAATAATTTTTCTGAAACGATTGTTCCACATATTCATCCGCAGCATACAACAGTTGTAAATCATGAGTTCTTCAAGCATCAACATTATTTTCCACAAACACAATCTGTTGAGAATGAAGTTACACATCAACATTTTAATGTGTACGGTCCTGCTCCAACTCAAGGATTTGGTTTTGGTGGTCCAAGACCACGTCCAGGATTCGGCCCTGGTCCATTTGGACGATAATATTTAGGGTGTCAAGGAGCTGAACAATCAGCTCCTTTTTTAGTATAATTATTATGAATAAGAAGCGGAATGGGGTAATTCTGTTGAATGTTCTTACTATTTCCGGCTATAAATCGTTTGAATTAGGTATATTTAAAAATGATGACCAAGCCGTACATTACATAAAAAAGGCAATAGAAAAGTCTTTACATCGGTTTATCGAGCAAGGACTAGAATGGGTAATTATCAGTGGCCAGCTAGGAGTTGAACTATGGGCTGCAGAAGTAGTTTATGAATTACAAGTGCAATTTCCTGATTTGAAACTAGCGATATTAACACCATTTTTTAATCAAGAAAGTAAGTGGAATGAAACGAACAAAGAGTATTATGATTATATCCAATCACAAGCAGACTTTGTTGATAGCATATCAAGGAGAGATTATGAAAGTCCCCTTCAATTCAAACAAAAAAATGAATTTTTAATAAAAAAAAGCGAAGGTCTTCTATTAGTTTATGATGAAGAGAAGGAAGGGTCACCGAAATATATTTTAGACGTCGCAAAGAGAAAACAAGCTACGAATAATTATTATATCGAATTGATAAATTTCTCCAATTTAGAAGCTATTGTAGAAGAGGAAAATTTAAAAAATAACGACTTTTGGTAATTAACGTCGAAATTTTCAAACTTGAGGCGATGAAAGG
>NZ_CADEPK010000148.1 GCF_902829255.1 Metabacillus niabensis
CCAATAAAGTAATAAGGTTTACTTCAGTAAAATAAGGTATATTATATTTGTAGAATAGATTTTCTTTAAGGAAAAAAAAGTAGGTGAACAAAGTGGGAAAATATCAATTGGATCATAAAGGTCAGGTAGCTGTGACGAAGTTTCATGAAAAACAAACACCTGCCAAATTTGATAAAAAGCAGCAACTTGAAAAACTTCGTGCGGAGTATTTGAAAAAGAAGCAAAAACAAACAGATAAATAATGTGAATGAAAACATAGGAAGACTAAAAACTCCCTATGTTTTTCTTATTCGAAGTTCTTTTTTCAATTTCGATAGTGAAACATTATATTCATCATAAAATATACTACGCATTCAAATAACATCTATTTGAGCTAACTTTGTGAAAGAATGTACTTAAAGCAACGGCTCCTTTAGTTTAATAAGAGTTATCTTTTAGAGCATGTTTTGATTTAATATTTCAAAACATGCTTTTATATTGGAATTACCTAAGAATTTAATGCAAGTGAAAATATCACCTAAACGTATGAAAATAACTCCTAAATTGACAGGATGTACTCTAATTAAACACAAAAATAAAAAGCATGCTAAACATGCTTTGAAAATTCTTATGCCCTACTTAACTAAAGCACCCGTTACTTTAAGTACATTTATTCACAAAGTAATCTTTTTTACAGGTCATTTAGTGGTAGCCCCAGGAAAATGAGAATTTACAACGTTAATCAAATTCAAACATAAAAAAGTCGAATTCCCTGTCCTTTAAGGAAAACGACTTTTTTATACGACTTCTTCAAGTAAATCCCCATTAACCTTTTTTGGGGACTATTTGTAATCTCTGCGCAGTGAAATTATACCTGTGCTAGCCCGCCATCTACGAACAATTCAACACCCGTCAAGTAACTGCTTTCGTCTGAAGCAAGGAAAGATACAGCGTTTGCTACTTCTTCAGGTGTCCCAACTTTTCCAGCTGGAACAGTATTTCTGCTATTTTCCAGTACCTCTTCAAGTGCATCACCAAAAAGCTCATCGTAGGCAGGTGTAAGAATACCTCCTGGACTAACCACATTTACACGGATTTCAGTACCTTTTAGGTCAAGAATCCAGTTGCGAACTAGTGCTCTTAATGCTGCTTTAGATGCTCCATATACACTAAACGCTGGGTTGCCAATTGATCCAGCAGTAGAGCCCGTTACAATAATAGAACCTACTTTGTCTGGGAATAGTGATAATGCTTTTTGAACAGTAAAGATGGTTCCTTTAACGTTAATGTCGAACGTTCTATCAACCTGCTCTTCAGTAATTTCACCTAAAGGTACTAGTCATCTTAAACAATACCTTCAGAATAAGGTTTAGGAATACTTGAACGCAAATCAAGATATAATGTACATAATGTAATACAGCATTACCTAAAACACGGAGGACTACTTTAGATTAGATGATTCTTCTTATTATTTTAACTTACTTAATTCCTATAGTATTTGTAGTTTGGTATCTGATATATTTTCTAAAATTACAAAAAGAGAAAAACAATATATTAAAAACTATTTCAGATGATACTATTAAAAATTAGTCGAGATAAACTCGGCTATTTTCATTGTTTAAACTTTCTCTTGTTATTCAATTATCCTGCCCTTTAGTTCAATAAGAAAAAACGATACTTTTTTATCGAAGTATCGCACCCTTTTCTTAAAGTACAACTTCTTCCCAATCTTGTAATTTATTGCATCCAAATCCTTATTTCTTTCTTATTACAGAAAAGAAGCATTCCTCTTTAAAGGAATGCCAACAAGTTCGCTTATTATTTTAATTTACAAGTAATAAGAAGATCTCCGTTAGATACATCTTGCTGAGCATTTTGAACAATGTTTTCTATTCTTTCATTAGTATTAGTTATAATAATTGGTGTTATAATCTCTTTGTTTTTACTTTTCAAAAAAGGGATGTCAAAGTTTACGAGTGGATCTCCTATATTAACTGATTGTCCTTGTTTTACAAGAACCTGAAAACCTTCCCCGTTTAGTTCAACCGTATCAATACCAATATGGATTAACAGTTCTAACCCGTTGTCAGATTTAATTCCAAGTGCGTGTTTAGTATGGAAAACCTGAACTACTTCACCTTTTACAGGGGCAGTAAGGTTTCCAAGCCTTGGTATGATTGCAATACCCTCCCCCATCATTTTTTGTGAAAACACGGGATCAGGAACATTTCCTAATGATACAACTTCTCCATCAAGGGGAGAATAAATTTCTTCATTCTCTGCTTTTACACTTTTTTTAAACAAGTTTTTAAACATACTAGTTCTCCTTTTACTTACCTAATAATCTTTGCGTTCTGTACTTAATATAAATAACAGAGCCATAGCATGCCACTATGACCCAATTCCTTTTTACTGTAAAGATAATATCTCAATGATCGTCTTCATAACAGCATCTTCTTCATTTGAACGGGTAATAAAATTGGCCGCATCCTTTAATTCTTGAACAGCATTTCTTACTGCGAAACTATACTTTGCACGAGTCATTAGTTCCAAATCATTGTAACCATCCCCGAATGCCATCGTTTCTTCAGGTGTAACATTCAACAAGCTCTGTAAGTGTTCAACAGTCGTACCCTTATGAACATTCGCATTTGCAATGTCAATCCAGGCTGCTTCCGATGCAACAATATAAGCTGATTCAAAAAATCGGGATAACTTTTCCCTAGTTTCGAAACATTTAAGTGCTGGATCATGAATGGTAATCTTAACAAAATCCTCTGTGATTTCATTAAAATCAGAGACTTGCCTCACTTGTGCATAGGATCTTCTGACAATAGCTGCTTCTTCAGGGGATAAAGTTTCTTTTATGACTGCACCACTTCTTGTACATGCAATAATGGTATGATCAAGACTGATTTCTTCAAGCAACTCAATAATTTCTAGACCCAATTTATTACTTAGCAAAGATTCGTAAACAAATTCTCCGTTATGCTTAATTCGAGTGGCGCTATCACCTAAAATCCATAAATCTTCTGAGTCATCACCAAATAATTCTTCTACACGCTCACATTGCTTCCCTGTAACAGGAGCAAAAACAACGCCTTTTTCTTTCAATACCTTTTTAACGTCCTTATACAGTTCTCTGTTAAAATCACCCATATTATTTAAGAACGTTCCGTCCATATCAGTTAACACCAATTTAATAATCTTGTTTCCCCCCTAATGTTATACCTTTAGTAATTAACTTATTAATTACATTTAATAAGTGTCCAAAAAAACTTATTAAATGTAATTAATAAGTAATATTGATATTGTATCATATGAAATTATGGTATAGAAACCAATAAAAATAACCTGTTATTATTCATTACGAAAGACAAACGTTACAGAGGTGAAACGTAGTGTTACATTTTAGGATAGTGTTAGGTTAGATAGGATAACCTCTTTATTCAATAAAAATGCCTCTTTAGTTTAAGTGTATTTCTTCACAATCTCTTCAGTATATCTACTATATAGGAAATTTTCTGTACAAAATATCATTTAAAGAATTTAAAACTAGCTGTACTCTAATCGAACACATAAAATAAAAAGCATGCAAAACATGCTTTCATATCGCTTCTAGCTTATTTACTAAGCCCCGTAATCAATAAGAAATTAAGAGCTACCTTAAATATCCTCCATTATTAATATCAAATGTTGCACCTGTATAATGCTTGGATTTTTCTGATAATAAAAAAACTACCGTATCAGCAACATCTTCAGGCATTACAGGTGTATTTATGAGACCGTGGGTTACATACTCCTCTTTTCTCCAATCAGGAATTGTAGCCATCATCGGGGTGTTCACCATCGTAGGAGCCACAGCATTCACTCTTATATAGGGTGAAAAATTCATTGCACAGCTTTTGGTCAAACCCAGTATAGCAGCTTTTGATAAGCCATAAATGGCATCAGAACTTCCTTCAATGCCTGAGACAGACGACATATTTACAATTACTCCCTGACGTTGAGTTTGAAACAACTTCTTGCCAAATAATTGTGTAAAATAAATAAACCCCTTTACATTAATATCTAGAACTCTATCAATTTCATTAACTTGATAGTTCATTATATTTTGAGCTAAATAAATTCCTGCATTATTAACTAATCCATTTACATCAGAATGTTCCGCTTCAACATATTCAAAAAATGTAACTACCTCTTCATATTTACTAACATCTAACTGGTAGGTATCCAAAAAATAAGCATCATCTAGTCTCTGCTTTAACTCAAGTAATGCTTCTGCATTAATATCACAAGCTATTACTGAAGCACCTTCATCTAAACATTGTTTTACAACCGCTTTTCCAATTCCAGATGCAGCACCCGTTACGATAATCTTCTTATTTTTCAGCACAAGCAAAACTCCTCACTATCCTATTTTATAGAAAATTGTATCATAAGAGTCACTCTCTACCTTCTACAAAAAACCTACCCTTGTTCTATAAAAAAAACGATACCTCGTTATGGAAGTATCGCTATCTATCATTCAAGGATAAATTTTGTAATTGTGCTTTAAAGCCAACTACAGCTTTACCAAGGAATTATCTCAAGCTTTGGCCACTTATCTTTCCATTTACTTGCTTTATTTCCAAAAATTTCTTTGGTCACCATACGTTTATTTGGCCTAACCACCAAGGAAAATAAATCATCCAATTGGTATGGCGCATAAATGCTGAATAAATCATTTTTCTCCATTCTTACTCCTATAGCAGTTGCGGTGGTTGGCCAGCTATCGATTGCAGCTTCAAGTGAAAGGTATGGTTTTATAGGAAAACCGAACTTACTTTCATACCACAAATGTACCCTTGCTTGATTTTTTACGTCCAACTTAAATTGGAAATCCCCAAGTTGACTTATAAGTTCAAATTTAAGTTCGTTCTCTCTTTCGGATGTGATATCTCCACTGTCATAATAAACGATATCGATGTCCGAAATACCATAATCTAAGGCATAACCAGATTTCTCATTCCAAATTGTGTTTGTGATACATCCTGCACCTACATAGTAATCGAATGGCAGATTTAATTTTTTTAGAACCTGCAAAACTCTTGTTAATGGTTCACTCTTCGAAATAGTTTCTACTAATAATTCTTCATAAATATTATTCATATTCTATCTCCATCGTTTTATTTAACTAACTTTAGCTGGTTTTCTGTTATAAACAAGTGCTTATCTCCCTTGGGATAAATCACTGGGTATCATCTAGTACCTACTATAATTACTATATCAATAAAATCTTTACACAATATTTTTT
>NZ_CADEPK010000149.1 GCF_902829255.1 Metabacillus niabensis
ACTGTATGCAAACTCGATTTTATCGAGTTTGTCTACAGTCTGAAAGGACCGAATGGTCCTTTTTATTTTTGTTTATTTAATAATTCATTCGCATGAAAACCAACCTTTTTCAAAAGGTCGATGACAATACTTTTTTCTTCTGCAGTTAATACGTTTAATACCTCATTAATTTTTTCCTCATGTTCTGGAAAAATATCTTCAATTAGTTGTTTTCCCTTGTCAGTAATTTCAGCATGAGTGACTCGTCGATCGTTAGGGCATGCTTTTCGCGCAAGTAATCCCTTTTGCTCGAGTTTATCGACGACATATGTGATACTCCCACTCGCAAGTAAAATCTTTCCGCCAATTTGTTGTAATGGCTGAGCTCCCTTATGATAAAGCAACTCTAAAACAGCAAACTCTGTTGGATTTAATTGATATGTAGAAATATGTTTATTGACAACATCATTAAAAGCACGATGTGCACGTGAAAGAACAATAAATAATTTTAGTGAATCTTCTATTTGTTTTTCTTTTTCCATTTAACTCAATCCTTTAAATAAAATCTAAATATCTCGAATTCGAAACAATTCCAATATTCTTATGATAGTGGAAATACTTTGTTTAGTCAAGATTTTGTATTGTTACTTTCCAATGTTAATATTTTACACAAAGAAACGCATTGAAACAATACTTCTACTTTAATCAAGTTTGAACATATACATAGTTTATACAAAATAATCCTTCCACGATAATCTTAATAAAATGCTTTTTTTGTAAACTTTGTTGTTTACCTTGTTGACGGTTTTTGTTGATTTCATCGTGCAGTACTCGATTACAATAGGGGTGGGTTTAAAGTCTCCTTTTAGTATACACTTGCTCACACTTCACCTTCCCCACTGGAGTCTCACAAGTAGCACCAATCAACCCTTTACCTGAAAATGAGCACAATGTTTTTTATACTTTAGTCATGGACATAGTACAAAAAAGGAAAGTCCGCTATAATATATGTATTGCTCGACATGTATTACGTAAGGATAAACGTAGATATACATTTAAAGGAGAAAATTTATATGTCTAGTGTGTTATTTGGTAGTATATTATCAGCACTTTCAACAGGATTAGGAGCTATCCCAATTTTATTTTTACAAGGAACGCTTACACACCGTTGGCGGGATATCCTTCTCGCTTTTACAGCTGGTATTATGATGACAGCTGCCATGCTAGGATTAATACCCGAATCCTTTAAATATGGTGGAATTATCGAGATATCCATCGGATTATTTTTAGGTGTTCTTACATTAACAACTCTTGAAAAACTAATCCCACATATTGATTTAGAGCACTCAAAAAGTGGCATTAAATTTGATGAAAAAGCAATGCTAATTATTGCGGCAATTACGTTGCATAACATACCAGAGGGGCTTTCTGTTGGAGTTAGTTATGCATCTGATATAAGTGATACTGGTAATTTAATTGCTTTTGCAATCGGATTACAAAATGCTCCAGAAGGATTTTTAGTTGCCCTTTTCCTCATTAATCAGAGTATTAGCAAATGGAAAGCATTTTTAATTGCAACAGCTACTGGAGCAGTAGAAATTATTGCATCTTTACTTGGATTTTATTTAACAAGTATTATTAGCTTCTTAGTTCCTTATGGACTTTCATTTGCAGCAGGCGCAATGTTATTTATCATTTATAAAGAGCTTATTCCAGAAAGCCATGGCGATGGTAATGAACGAATTGCCACCTATTCCTTTATAATAGGAATACTATTTATGATTATTTTAATTTATAGCTTTTAGTTCTAAAAACAATTATGCATGTAGAGAGGCTGACTTAAAAGTTAAAACGTCAGCCTCTTTCGTATGAACATACTATTTTTTCAAATTCCAATTTTACTAGTACTGCTTGTCCAAATCATTCGGATATAATCTTCAAACTTCCTTATCAGTGTTTGCTCTTTTTCTTTTATTAGCTGGTCATAATCGTTCAACAAAACATCTAATTCTTGACTACATCTTATCGTTAATTGGCTTGTATACCCTTCCTTATCGGCTGCTTCGATCATTTCCTTTCTTTTGAAATGGATTAACTCGAGAAGCAATTTCTTCATGTTTTCATGATTCATAAGGGTTCCCTCCTAACAATTGTTCGTCCAAGAATTCTTTGAAAGGTAAAAGGAATATATTTCTTACCTGTTTAAATATATTCCCTCTTCCCTACACGTTTAAACCAAGCTATTCGATAAATAGTAGTTAGTTTGTAATTTTTTCAATTGCTGCAATCCGAAAATCTTTGCTCTCCAATTTTGTAATAATTTGCTCCAATTTTGCTTCTGTTAAATCTCCTGAAAGATTTAAAATTATTCTTCTTAAATATTTATCACCATTATCTAGAGTAAGCAATCCTTCTATATTTACATCCTTAACAGCTGTTACTAAGTCCTTTAAAGCACCTTTATGCTCCTTCGTCCCGATAGTTAACAAATAACCTCCTGTTTTCATACCGAATGAATCCTCTAATACATCCATTATATTTGAATGGGTAATGATTCCAGAAAATTCATTTTGTTCATTTAAAACTGCTAAAAACGGGAGACGTCTTATTGTTATAAAGGTTTTAAAAAACGAATCATTTTCATAAATAAAGGCATCCTTGTTTGCAATTAAATCTGAAATTTTATCATCGTCTTTCCCATTTCTCTCCACAAAATGCTCTAAAAGATGAACCTTATAAATTAGTCCAACAAATGTTTTCCCATTATCCTTTAATACAGGGACAGAGCGGTATCCTGTCTGGCTTAAATAATCATATGCTTCCTTTACTGTTACATGTTCCTCACAGTATTTTACATCTTCCTTTTTTACATAATTATAACGAACCTTCATGAGTAGTCCTCCTTATAGCAAACAATTGCTATTTTTAGAATGTGGAAAAACGATAAATTGATGTACGAAAACAAATTGCATTTTTCGTCAATACTACATATACTATATATAACTATTGTACGAAAGGGTGTTTATTAGGACAATGATTTACTAATCTTTTTTCTTAGGAGTTTTTTGAATAAAAAATTCAAACCTAGAGAAATTGGATTAGTCTGTCCTTTATACACCATATACGTTCATTTTATAGAAATTGCATATCTTTATGCTTATTTTTCTATATCATTTTGTATATTGGAACAGTCTGTCCTCTCTATGGTTTAGGGAGGTTTTTTTATGTTTATTGTAAAAGCACGAAATATAACAAAGAGCTTTGCTGATGAAATGATTTTAAATGATGTGTCATTCGATTTATTAAAAAATGAACGTGTAGGACTTGTTGGTGCAAACGGTGCTGGTAAAACAACATTAGCCCAAATTATTTATGGCCAGTTAGCTCCTGATTCAGGGAAAATTGAAAAGCAGCAAAACATAACGGTTGGCTACTTACACCAATCAGTTGATAACACACTTCAGGAAGATGCTTTATCCTCAAAGGAATTTTATTTACGAACAAGTGAGCTTGGTTTACAGCAAGTGCAAAATTGGACAAATGAACAGCTTGCCCATTTAAGTGGTGGGGAAAGGCTAAAAATTACGTTAGCGCAAATATGGGCGACACAGCCAGAGCTCCTTATATTGGATGAGCCAACAAATCACCTTGATTTTCAAGGTGTCAATTGGTTAATAAATGAGTTAAAGCATTTCAATGGGACAGTTCTTATCATTTCACATGATCGTTACTTTCTTGATAAAACCGTGTCTACAATCTATGATTTAGAACAAGGAAACTTAACTATTTATTCAGGAAACTATACGACCTACCGTGAAAAAAAGAAAAAACTCAATGCTGATAAACTGCACCAATATGAGAATATGCAAAAATATAAAGCGAATGTTGAGCAACAAATCAATCAATTACAGCAATGGTCAGGAAAAGCACATCGAAATATGAATAAACAAGAAGGCTTTAAAGAATATCATGGAGTAAAGGCGAAAAAAATTGATAAAGCGATAAAATCTAAAATGAAGCGTTTAAATCAGGAGCTAGAAAAGAAGAAAATTGAGAAGCCTATTGAAGAAGCAACCGTTCGTTTTCAATTTGCCGAAAATAAAAAGCGCGGAAAAAGAATGGTTGAGGCTGAAAGACTAGAAAAATCTTTTGGAAAACGAACACTATTTAAAGATAGCTCCTTTTATATTAATAATGGGGAGCGTATTGGATTAATTGGTCCAAATGGTTCTGGTAAAACAACATTACTAAATATAATTATCGGACAGGAGCAACAATCAAGCGGCAAACTCATCATCAGTCAAGCTAATAAAGTAGCCTATTTAAGCCAAGATGTTGGAGATATGCCTTTATCCATCCGAGCTATTGACGCTTTGGAATTAACGGATCAGGAAGAACAATTTAAAGCCAGAACTATATTAGCGAATATGGGCATCCATGCTGATAAATTAATGCAGCCAATCGCAACATTAAGTCTTGGGGAACGGACCCGAATAAAGTTAACGAAAATCCTGCTACAAGGGTATAATCTGCTTATTTTAGATGAACCAACTAACCATTTAGACTTAGCAAGTCGAGAGCAACTAGAAGCAGCATTAACTGATTTTACCGGGACATTATTAATCGTTTCACATGATTATTACTTTATGAACAAACTATGTAATAAACTTCTTGTTATTGAAAACGAGAAAATCATCAGGGTCGAAATGAATCTCGAGCAATATGAGAAAAGAAAACAAAGACAAAGCGAACCAAATATCCTAGGGATAAAAGAGGAATTACTCTGTATCGAAACTGAGATTACAGCTGTTCTCGGACAAATGAGTCTTATTTTACCATCATCTGAAGAGTATATACAATTAGATGAAAAATTCCTTTCTTTAACGAAGAAGAAACGTGAATTAATAAACTTACTTGATAAACGTAATAAGTAAACCTTATTTTATTTTCAAAAATTATTAGCAAAAAGTCGGATGGAAACTCAGATAGCTTCGTCCGACTTTTTATTAGAGCTTTACTTGTTATTGTACCAAGTACTTAGGAATTTTTTCTTACACGCTTGAATCAACCATTTTCTATAATTTGCTCCATTTTTTAAAAGGTTTTGATTTTTAATCTCATCCTTTTCCTAGTTCAATTTATAAAATTTTTATTGACAAATGTATTTATTGCTTGTTAACATGCTAATCAAGCATTCTTTTTTTAAACAATTTATAAAATTTGAAACATTAACTACATAATTATTAAAATCTCTTATCAAGAGTTGGCAGAGGGACTTGGCCCAATGACGCCGCAGCAACCGACCATACTACCATTGCAAAATGGGGTGATGTTTTCACCTTGGATTTTATCCAATAGGGCACGGTGCTAATTCCATCAGAAAGATTTAACTTTCTGAAAGATGAGAGGTGAGAAGCAGTGACTTCAAGCCTCTTTCATTTATGAAAGAGGCTTTTCTTTTGTAACGATAAATTGAAAGCTAAATAAACAGATAACTTACATGGAGGTCTTTACTATGTGTGCTAGAAAATCATCAGCCTATCAACCATTAACTGAATCAGATGCGATCGCTCTTGTAAAGCGGCTTATGCTATTTGAAGATACAAGTCAATTAACTTGCAATAAAATAGGTGATGGGAATTTACATCTCAACTTTCATGTAAAAGAAACTTCTACTGGTAACGGATATATGATTAAACAAGCATTACCTTATACAAAAATCATAAGTGAAAGCTGGCCTTTTCCAATTGATCGTACACGTATTGAAGACCATGCACTATTAAAACAAAGAGACATAGCTCCTGCATATGTTCCAAAGGTTTATTATTCAGATGTGAAGCTTGGAATTACAATTATTGAAGACTTGTCACATCTTCACATAGCCCGTAAAGCACTCGTTGAAGGTAGTGAACTACCATTGCTCTCGACACACCTAGGTGCATTTTTAGGAAAAACATTATTTTATACATCGATTTATGCACATACCCAGCATTCGAAAAATGAAATAGAGAGACATTTTTCTAACCCTGATCGATGTAAAAACATTGAGGAGTTTGATACTACAGACCCACTTTTCGAACATGAGACATTCCATTATGAACCAGTACTAAAAGCAAATGTGGAGAAAATTTTACAGGATAAATTATTAAAGCTTGAAGTATCAAAATTGAAGGAAAAATTTCTTAAAAAGCCTGAAGCACTTATTCATGGAAATTTACATACAGGAAACATCCTTGTAAGTGAGCATGAAACAAAAGTTATAGACGAAGGTTTCGCTTATTTTGGACCAATTGCATTTGATGTCGGTCAAGTTTTCGGTCACTTTTTATTAAATATCCTTTCACGTGACTTAGAAGAGCAAGCGTTCCTTTTCCAACATCTCATTACAACATGGAACGTATTTGTTGAAGAATTCTCAAAAGCTTGGAACAAAGATGCCTCTGAAATTTACACAGCAAATAATGGTTATTTAGAGCATATTCTTTCTGAAATATTCACAGATGCTGTTGGCTTTGCTGGTTGTGAATTAATACGTTATACAATTGGGCATGCACATGGAACAGCTTTAGATACTATACAAACATATGACAAAAAAATAACTGTAAAGCAATTAGCCCTTTCATTAGGTTATGAGCTCGTTATTAAGCAAAAAAATATAACAAAGCCTGTACAATTTATTCAATACGTAAAACAGACAATTGCAAATCGATCTCAACATGTAGCAATAAAATAACAAAGGACTAAAGAGTACGAAATCAGAATTTTTAGGAAAAAGGAGTTTTTCCCTATGAGTAATACTACAATCACAATACCTCGTTCTGTTATTTGGCAGGATGATTCACTTAAATTATTAAATCAGCAAATAATCCCGCAACTAACCGAATATCTTGAGCTTACAACGATTGATGATGTTTGGGATGCGATTCATACATTAAAAGTAAAAGGTACATCTGCAACAAGTATTACCGCAGCTTATGGTCTTGCTCTGGCTAGTTTACAGGATACATCTGAATCTTTGGAGCAATTTCGTGAATCGCTACATAAGTATCGAAATTATTTAGCAAGCTCACAGACAGCAGCACTTCATTTCATATGGGCATTGGATCGATTAGTGGATAGTATATCAGATGCAAAATCAATTAATGAGGCAAAAACAACCATTGTTCATGAAGCGATTCAGATTCAAGTAGAGGATGAAGAGATTTGCCGTTTAATTGGCGAGAATGCTCTTTCTGTTCTTAATCAAGGTGATCGTGTCATGACAATTGGTCATGCAGGTTCGCTCACTACTGCTAAATACGGGACTGCAACTGCACCATTTTACTTAGCAAAAGAAAAAAATGTTGATATTCAAGTCTTTGTCTGTGAGACGAGACCAGCACTTCATGGAGCACGCTTAACGACATGGGAGCTTTCGCAAGCAGAGGTCGATGTCACACTCATTACAGATAATATGGCTGCACATACAATCAAGGCAAAAAAAATCAATGCAATTATCGTAGGTGCCGACAGAATTGCCGCAAATGGTGATACGGCAAACAAAATAGGTACATATAATTTAGCCTTACTTGCCAATGCCTATCAAATTCCTTTTTATGTAGCTGCTCCTTTATCAACTATTGATCCATCGATTACCAAAGGTGATGATCTACCTATCGAAGAACAAAATCCAAAGGAGATCACGGAAATTCAAAAAATTCAAATAGCCCCAGAGGGAGTGAAGGTTTTTAACCCTTCCTTTGACGTGACACCTGGTGAATTAATTACAGGAATTATTAC
>NZ_CADEPK010000150.1 GCF_902829255.1 Metabacillus niabensis
ATTATATCGTTATGAGTGAATGTTCATTCATTATATCATGTTGGAAGTTAAATTGAAAACATTAGGTTCATTAACAATGACGGTTCTTTATCGTGTCTGTATTAATCTTCTTTGATTTTTAAAAAAAGCAGTTTTCATTAGGGAAAGAAAAAAAGCAGCGAGGATGTTCCCCACTGATTTTTCAGCTTTATAATGATTCCATTTCAACATTGATGACATGGTCAATTTGCTTTAAGGCATAATATACATCTGTAATATAGACCTTTTCATTAACAATTAGGACAAGCTCTAATTGTTGAAATTCACCATTTTTAATATCTTTTACTCGTACTTTTCCAGCTTTCATTTTATATTTTTTTAATTCCTTTAAAATATTTGTCAGTTTATCCTCTGCATCAACTGTAACCTTAACCTTTAATTCCCTCTCACGTAATCTTTTTGGTCCAATGTATTTGAAAATAAATGGGATGAATTCGACACTGAAGATAATCAGGAGTGTGGCAATCGTTGCTTCAAACCAAAAGCCAGCACCACATGCAATCCCAATACCTCCTGCACCCCATACCATTGCTGCAGTTGTTAACCCTGAAATCATATCATTATTCCGTCTTAAAATAACACCTGCACCTAAAAAACCAATTCCTGAAACAATTTGTGCTGCTAAACGCAATGGATCCATCGGTCTAATGTACATTTCAGCATATTTATCTGATGCTTCAATTGAAACAGTCGTGAGCAAACAGCTGACAATCCCAATAACTAAACATGTTTTTAATCCTAATGGCTTTTTCTTTAATTGACGTTCAATTCCAATAATAATTGATAAGATTGTTGCCATACCTAAATTAAAGATAAATGAATTCGGTTGTAATAGCATGCTGTAAAACTCCCATACAAAGTAATTTATCTATTTTATTTTACCAGTCATTTAAATAATTATCATCGATTAAGAGATCTTTTTACTAGGAAACTTGATTATCCCTTCTTTTTTTGTATTTTATGTTATTCTAGTATGTATTGGTTAATCTATTATGACTTAAAAAAGAAAACTGTTTTCGCATAATAAGTTGCTTGAAAACGTTAGAGAGAATTGTTTACAGGGAGAAGAGTAATGACGATGAAATTAGTATCATGGAATGTAAATGGCATAAGAGCTTGTGTACGCAAAGGATTTTTAGATTATTTTCATGAGGTTGATGCAGATTTCTTTTGCATTCAAGAGTCCAAGCTACAGGAAGGACAAATAGATTTAGAGCTCAAAGGATATTATCAATATTGGAACTATGCATTGCGTAAAGGATATTCAGGAACAGCAATTTTCACAAAACATAAACCACTTTCTGTTTCATATGGAGTTGGAGATTTAGAAACGGAAGAAGAGGGAAGAATTATTACATTAGAATATAACAATTTTTATTTAGCAACAGTTTATACCCCTAATTCTAAAAGAGATTTAGCTAGATTAGGAGAACGTTTAGAGTGGGAGGACAAAATTCGCGAGTATCTTGTAGAATTAGATAGTAAGAAGCCCGTTATCCTTTGTGGTGATTTAAATGTCGCACACGAGGAAATTGACTTGAAAAACCCTCGTTCAAACCAAGGAAACTCAGGATTTACCGTTGAAGAGCGTCAAAAAATGACAAAGCTTCTTGATGCAGGATTTGTTGATAGCTTCCGTTACCTCTACCCAGATAAAGAAGATATTTATACATGGTGGTCTTATATGAGCAAAGTGAGAGAACGAAATATCGGATGGAGAATTGATTATTTCATTGTTTCAAAAAAACTAGCGCAAAATATTATTGACTCCGAGGTACATTCAACAGTAATGGGTAGCGATCATTGCCCAGTTTTACTAAATATCGATATATAAGCTGACAATGGTATTGATATGTTTACCAAACGAATAATCAAGTAAATATTATAGATAAAATGAATAAAATATATGGAGGTTTACTCAAATTGCTTAAGGATGAATTAATCAAGCTTATACAAGCGTCACCAAAATTATCTTTATATCCGGAAGAAATAGACTACTTAAAAAAACATGACATTCAAGCCGATACGATTAGTCAGTATGAGAAACATTCTTTTTCACGTTTTACTGATGCTTATATTGAGCGAGGGGACAAAGAAACAGAAGAAGTAATAGGCGTTGAATCAGAGAGCTTTTTGGCTCAACCATTAATTTATTTAAAGGAACATATGAATGAATTTATTTATCTAGAATCTAAATGGTTTGATTTAATCCGTGTTGATGCCATTTCCATAGAGGTAGATGATGTCTTTAAAACATATGATGTATTACTTGGATTAAAACAACCAAAAAAAGTCGAGAATCTCATTAGACTATTCCTTGATGAACAAATAAATAACATTGAGCATTCCTATGAGCTACTTTTTAATCAAAAGGATGGTGTTTGGGATATAAACATTTCATTAAATGCTTTAAAAGCATTTAATGAAAATGGTTCAATTGGAGAAGCATACGTATTTACTTATCAATTTTTATTTCGCTTAGCAGAAGCAATCGAATCCGAAAAGTAAATATTTTCCCATTTAATTATGATTCCTTACATTTTTGATAAATTATCACTTTATAGCAACGTTTTCACTTAGATTTAAACATGATAACAAGCTAAGTAATGCAAACTTGCAGGAACCTTTTAGCAAAGGGGAAAAAGATAGAGAGAAAGTAGGAAAGGCTTCATGGAAAGATTTTTGCAACAGCTTCAGGGAGAGATGCTAGCCTATATCGAAAAACTCGTTAATATTGATAGTGGTTCACATTATAAACAGGGTGTTGATACAGTAGGAGCCTGCTTGAAAAAAAGTTACCTTGAGCTCGGATTTACTGTTAAAGAAGTAAAAGAAAAGGAATATGGCAACCATTTAATCATCCAGCATAAGGATGCAACAAATCCTAAAATCCTTATTCTCGCTCATATGGATACTGTTTTTCCAGAAGGGACAGCATCTGAACGTCCATTTAAAATTGAAGGGACTCGTGCATTTGGCCCTGGAGTAATTGATATGAAGGCAAGTCATAGCTCATTACTTTATGCTGTAAAAGCATTGATTCATAATGGATATAAAGGATATAAACAAATTAAAATTGTTATCAATAGCGATGAAGAAATAGGCTCACCAAGCTCACGAGGAGTAATTGAACAAGAAGCAAAAGGTATAAAATATGCACTTGTAATGGAACCAGCTAGGAAAGATGGTTCTTTAGTTACTGCTAGACGAGGAAAAGGAAACTATACACTAATTGTCGAGGGCAAAGCAGCACATTCTGGTATTGAACCTGAAAAAGGTCGAAGTGCGATCGAAGAGTTGGCTCATAAAATTATCCAATTACATGAATTATCTGACCATAAAAATGGAATCAGTGTCAATGTTGGGATGATTGAAGGTGGGTCAAGTGTTAATACTGTTTCAGATCACGCTGAAGCACATATAGATGTTCGGATTAAAGAAATAGATCAAATTGAAATCGTTAAAGAAAAATTAGAAGAAATTTGTTCAACAACTGATGTAAAAGGAACAAAGGTTTCAATAGAGGGTGAAATAAATCGACCACCAATGGAAAAAAATAAAAAAACTCGTGCTTTACTGCGAATTATTCAAGATGTTGGTGATGAGATCGGTATCGAAATCGAGGATACTGAAACTGGTGGCGGTTCTGATGCCTCGTTTACATCTACTTTAGGAATTGCAACGATCGATGGATTAGGACCTATCGGAGGAAATGCCCATAGTGATAAAGAATATTTAGAAATACCAAGTCTTGTCGAAAGAACACTTCTATTAGCGGCAATCATTGAACGTCTTTCTAACAAGGAAACCGTATAAAGCTATCGAGTAAGGATAGGATTATATTAACCATATATATGTGGTCGATAATCCTCCTTACACGGTAGTTTTTTATCTGTATGAGTTAATCTCTTTGGTTAGAGGGCATGATTTTCCTCTTTTGTTAAATCCTATTAAACGTCGAAACGATTCTACAAAGGAGAAACTTAAATTTAAGAAAACTTAAGGACCCTGACCACCGTAAAGCGATACCTGCAGTAGAAATCAACAACAAAGATTAACTGAGCCTATCATTAAAGAAGAGTTATAATATATTTATACAATTTATTGGGGGTTTACATATGAGCAAAAATATTGATGACTATCTTAATCATGGAATGTATGGACCTCAAGAAACAAATCCTGATGAACGTAGACGTTATTTAGGCACGATTAGGGAAAGAGTTGTCTGTGTTCTAACAAAAAATCAAGTACGCGAAAACGGAATCTACTCCGAAGTTGAAGATTTTATCCGAAAAAATAAAAAAGCAACCTTAATCCTTAATGGAAATATGAATTATGATTATTTGTCTGAATATATAAAATTAGCTAACAAATACAATTTAAAATTCACCTTATCTACAAATAAAGAATATGACTCTGAATTAGGATTAGTCCTAGCGTACGATTATGCAATAAATAAAGAAGACATTACAATAAAAAAAGAAGCAACCGTAATCCAAGAAAAAAAGTCAAAGGATCATTCAATAAAAAATTTCTTTAAAAAACTATTTTAAAATTATTCGCCAACTAACCTCATTAATTAAGTTCAGCTAAATTAGTTTCAACTAAAAATTAGAATAAATTGATTTAAAAGGTTCACCAAAGTCGAGCCTTTTTTATTTTATCTGTTAAAATCATACCTTTTCAACACATTTTCTAATAAAAACCATAAAATAATTAACTATAAAAAAACTGCAGCTAAACAATCACGTCTACCAACGATAAAAACTGGAAAGAATGGAGGGAAAATCATCACTGTCTTGTTTTGGAGGGGTAACCATGCAAATGTTTTATACTGTACGAAACGGAGATACTCTTTATCAAATTGCAGCACGTTGGAAATTACCTGTTCAAGCAATTATTGCTGCTAATAATTTACGTCCACCTTATACAATATCCTGTGGCGAGCAACTTTCCATCCCACCAGGTGTTAATATTATTCGCGTTTCAGAAGCTGATACAATCGAACAGCTTTCACAATATTACGGTATTCCTATAACGGAAATTATTGAGAAAAACGCTCTAACTCCACCTTATGTACTTAAAGATAAACAATTCCTTTCCATCCCACAAGGAGTTCCCTATTACACTGTCAGACCTGGTGATGATTTGTATCACATTGCAAGAAGATTTAATATCCTCATTGACGGTAAGATTAATCCTGAACCTATCAGATTGTTAAACCATCTCCATTCAAAAAGGCTTATACCTGGAAGTAAGCTAAAAATCCCATATACTCTCCCACTAACAACTGGGATGATTGCTTTTAATTCACTGAGTAATGGACATTATGACCTTTTTGTCTTCGATCTAAAATCGGGAAATGTATCAAAACTAACGAATCAATTAACAGACGAAAACACGACACCATTTTGGTCAGCTGATAATACAATGATTGCTTTTGTTGGCAAACAGGGCAAAGTATATTTGGCTAATTTACATCAATCGTTGATTCTAAACATTGATCAGATTAAGATAGGAACATCGATACAATGGTCACCTAATAATAAAAATATGGCCTATAAAAAAGATGAGGATATGATCATTTATCATATTGAAACAGCAAAGAGGAAAAAAATAAAAATAGGCAATCATGCAGAAATTTGTTTATTTCTTAATGACAATGTAATGGTATACCACGATATTGACTCATCCGGCAATGGGCAGCTATACAAAATAAATATTGATGGAACAAACAAGGCTCAAATCACAAACAATCGGAATGGCAAAATTGAGAAAATCCGAATTACACAAAATCGACAATATGCTGTTTATTTAACTACTAAAAGTCCATTTTTCCTTTTTGTAACACATTTAACAACACTTGATACATTTAAAATAAAAAATAATAACAATTGGAGTAATCAGCTACCAATTCAATCAAAAAACACACTCCAGTTAGCTTATTCATCAACAGAGGAAATGAATGAAGATGAATGGTATTCGCATATTCGATTAAAGGAAGTAACTGAAAACGATGACCGAATTTTAGCGGTTACAGACAGTGAATCACCACCGATGACATTTTCTCCTAACGGAAGGCTAATTAGTTTCCTATCGGGCTACAAAGGAAATAAATATGCAAGTGAGATATGGATCGTTGATACAAAGCATTCGGTACCAATCCGTTTATTAGAGGGAGAGCAAATAACATCAATTTGTTGGTCAAAATCAATTTAAAATTAGTGAAATCGAATCATAATAATTCACTTATTAAACATCCACCAAACATACAAAACTCATTAAAAAGCGAATAAAAATAACTTTAAGTCCAATTAATGTTCGGTTATAATTACTATAATGAACGGGGAGGACTGATGTTATGTATATTTCAAAGAAAATTATGCTATTAGGTTCTGGAGAGTTAGGAAAAGAAATTATCATTGAAGCACAACGATTAGGTGCTGAAACAATTGCAATTGACCGATATGAACTGGCTCCGGCTATGCAAGTAGCAGATCGGAGCTACTGTATCGATATGTTAGATTCAACTGAAATAAGAAGAATAGTAGAAATTGAGAATCCTGACCTAATTGTTCCTGAAATTGAAGCGATTGCCACTTCTGAGCTAGTTAAACTTGAAGGAGAAGGTTACAATGTCATTCCTACTGCTAAGGCTGCCCAATTAACGATGGATAGAGAAGGGATTCGTAGACTTGCATCAGAAACGCTACAGCTTCCTACAGCAAACTATCGTTTCGCAAATACTTTTGAGGAATTTAACGATGCAGTAAAAGAAATTGGTTTTCCATGTGTTGTAAAGCCATTAATGAGCTCTTCTGGGAAGGGACAAAGTGTTTGCCGAACTGAGAATGACGTAAAAGAATGCTGGAAGATTGCAATGGAGGGTGGGAGAGTTCAAAACGGACGAGTGATTATTGAAGAATTTATCCACTTTGATTATGAAATCACATTATTAACGGTTAGAGCTGTTAACGGCACAATGTTTTGTGAACCAATTGGACATATTCAAAAAGATGGAGATTATATTGAATCATGGCAGCCACATCACTTAACGAACAATCAACTTGAGAAAGCAAAACAAATTGCAAAGGCTATAACAGATGAACTTGGTGGATATGGTATATTCGGTGTTGAATTATTTATTTCAGGAGATAAAGTTTACTTCAGTGAGGTCTCACCACGACCACATGATACAGGATTAGTTACATTAGTAACCCAAAATCTATCAGAGTTCGCTTTACATGTACGTGCAATTTTAGGCTTCCCAATTCCTGAAATAAACTTAATTTCACCTGGTGCTAGCAGACCATTAAAGGCTGAAAAAGAGTTAAAGGACTATGCGATAACAGGAATTCAAGATGCATTGTCAAATGAAAATACACAAATTCGAATCTTCGGAAAACCATTAACAAAGGTTGGGCGTAGAATTGCCGTGACCTTATCAACATCAAAAGACGTTAAAACTGCTAGAATTCGTGCAAAACAGGCACTTGATTACTTACAAATAACTGAAAAATAAACATAAAGAATTTCCCAGGCAACCGCATGTTTAGACATACAAGATAGAAAAAACACGAAATATTAGAAATGAAGCTATATTTCATTCACTAGGAATTTTAGTAGCCTTGTCTTTGAATATCTTTTAACAGTTTAACAAGCAAAGTTAAACAGCTTAGTCAGTGTTAAAAGACTAGGTT
>NZ_CADEPK010000151.1 GCF_902829255.1 Metabacillus niabensis
AGATAATTCTATCATATCATTTTTTTTGCAGAATTCCATCTAAAATTGTTGAAATTGATATCTATTTAAGATGAATTGAGATGAATTCATCTATTATCTACATAGTTATCTCAAATTCTTACCATTATTTCCTATTAATTTACTTTTTTGTATTTTAATATAATAGTAAAAAATGTAAATACTCTTTATTTTTTATTTTTCTATTTCATAGTTTATTCCCGATTAATACGAAAACTTTTATGTAGTTATCTAAAAGAATTTTGATATCGTGTTAGAAATTATATTCAATGGTGCTACCACAAATATTCACTCCACACATGAGCGCGCTTACATTCTTACAAACAATATTTCTTTACCCAAACAGCCTTCATTTAAAACGCACTTTTTTTTAAAAGGATGAGACGCAAAAATGCGTGTCACCCTTTTTTAGTTTATTCTTCTTCATCAAGTAAATCTAAAACAATGGTCACTTTAAATAAATCTCCATCAACATCTAAATCTAATGTTCCTTCATGGAGGTCAATGATGGATTTAGCGATTGCAAGCCCTAGGCCAGAACCGTCTGTGTTTCGCGATTTGTCCCCGCGTTTAAACCTTTCGAACAATTCATCTGTATCCTCACTAAGTTCGTATCTAGAGACATTTTTGAAGATAATGACCGCCTTATTATTTTCGGTCGTAATTGTAATATAAGCACGTGTGTTTTCTAACGAATACTTGATAATATTTCCAATTAAATTATCGAATACACGCCAAAGCTTTTGCCCATCAACTAAAGCATATACTGGTGCTTCAGGCTGTGAAACTCGAAAAGTTAAATGTGATTGTTGAATCGTTTCATTATATTCAGCTAATGCTTGCTGAAGCAATTGAACGATATCTACCTTCACTTTCGTTAGTTGGATATTTCCACTTGCCATTTTTGAAGCTTCAAATAAATCATCGATTAGTACCTTTAGTCTTTTTGACTTTCGATCAATGATTTCAATATAGCTATTCCGTTCATCGACAGACAAGGTTGGATTTTTCAACAATTCTGAATAGGTAATGATTGATGTTAACGGTGTTCGTAAATCATGACTAACATTTGTAATTAATTCTGTTTTTAATCGTTCGCTTTTCGCCTGAGCCTTTTGTGAAGTTTTCACTCCATGCTTCATTATATTTATATCCCTGGCTAGACTAGCAAAAACTGATTTCCCGATAATTTCTAAATCAGGCTCAAATTGTCCCTGTGCCAATGCATTTGTATTTGCAAGAATTTCATTAAAATATCCTGTTCGCTTCATTATGAAAAAAAACAAAGGGAGAGCGACTAAGAAAAATGCTGGTACGTAAATCAATAAGAAAACGGGAAAAACAACGACAAGCAATGTCCCAACGCCAAAGAAAAAGACAATCGTCAAAATAATGAATACTTGTGTGCCAACACGGCGATTCAGAAATGCATTTCTAAACATATTCACTATTTGCATAATTAAAGAGTGATTCCATAATTGTTTATCGATTCGAGAATTCTTTAATCTTGAATATAAATAGACTCCTTGAATTAGGGTGATGCCAACAAAAGCTGCTTTAATGATTAAATGGTAAACAATCGTAACGATTAGAAAATCATAATAAGCCACATCAAGATCAAAAATTAAAAGGATCGCAATATAGGATGTAACAAAAAATAAAATGATCGCAACATCAAGGGGTATTTTTTGATACAGTGACTTCCACGTATCTGGCGTCAATCTCTTTAGCATACTTTGCTTTTTTCCAATAATAATGCTAATAACAAGTGCAAGTAACGACAAAATTGAGTATAACAAAAATGCTTTTTGTTGATTTTTATAATCTTGATAACTTGCAATAATCGCATTGGAGCTTGGAGCATTTTTGGATAGGGCAATTTTCCCTTCTAATATTGCTGATTTCCCGACAGATTCATTATTTATATCCTCAAGTCCAATAACGAGACCTTGGAAACTCAAATGTAAATATCCCTTTTTCTCCCCGTATTCGTGAACATAATACATATTTTTATCATTTATATACTTATCTATATTAGTCTCGTCTGTTGTTGAAAGGTTTGTATATACTTCACCTGATTCAGTGTCCTTTAAATAATAGGCAAATGCTTCTTTATAGGTTGAATAGTCTTTGCGATAGCCTTCAAGCTCCCGATAATATTCATCAACCCTTTGCTTTTTCTCCTTAAGGATTTTCTCTTTTATATATTCATCACTTTCAAAGTTTTTTGTGATATCCTCTATTTTTTTATCGCGTTCCTTCGTATAGTAATCAATCACTTTTTGGTTTTCTTGAACCATCGCATCATTTATTTTTATTTCATATTGTTCTTCAATACTTGTGACTTGGTCTGCTAAATCACCATTTTGGTAGCGATACTCTTCAATTTCCTCATTTGTGACAGATAATGATGAGAGCGTATCCTCCTTTGATTTATAGTACATTTCAAATGTTTGGATATTCTCTAATAAATGTGATTCAAAGTCTTCATACATTGTTGTTTTAAAATAACTTGTTTTCATATATTCATTATTATTAAAGAACGAGGTGAAGACACCGCTAATTCCAAATGTGAATAAAATAAGCCAAGCGATTATATTCAATCTATTTTTCCATTTTGTATCCAATGCCCCATACCACCTTTAAATACCTTGGATTTTTAGGGTCGATTTCTATTTTTTCGCGGATTTTCCGAATATGAACAGCTACTGTATTTTCAGCATTGTAACTTGGCTCATTCCAAACCTTCTCATAAATTTCAGAAATAGAGAACACTCGACCAGCGTTCACCATTAACAATTCAACAATTTTGTACTCAATTGGCGTAAGCTTTACCGGCTCACCATTCACAGTCACTTCTTTTGCTGATTGATCAATTGTTAACCCATTTAAATCAATTATTTTACTCGCACCTTCAAATGGCCCTAACTGGACGTAGCGTCGAAGCTGTGATTTTACCCGTGCAATTAGCTCTAGCGGGTTAAACGGCTTCGTAATATAATCATCTGCCCCTACTTGAAGACCGAGAATTTTATCCGTATCCTCACTTTTCGCACTTAGCATAATGATCGGGATGTTTTTTTTCTCGCGAATTTTAAATGTCGTTGAAATTCCATCTAATTTCGGCATCATAATATCTAATAAAATAAGATGAACATCCTGCTCAGTTAAAATGTCAATTGCTTCAAGTCCATCCTGTGCCTTTAACACAATGAATCCTTCGTTTCGCAAATATATTTCAATTCCATCACGGATTTCTTTATCATCATCAACAACTAATACAACATAATCTTTCATACATACAACCTCCTTTCCAAAGTATATCAAATGTAAAGTATGTGCGCTTTATTCTTAAAAAAGGAAATTCCCCTCTACCTTTTGCTAGGCACAAAAAAGAGATGAAGACATCGTGTACATATTTTTGCAATACTATTATTGAGTATAAGGAAGAGTTCTTAAGTTCTTTATAGGGGAAAAATGAAGAATTTCTTAAGAATGGTGAAGTTTTTTTATAGTAAGACCGTTTTATGTTTTTTAGAGGGAAAGAGAAGGCTGTTTTCGTAAACTTAAATTTCTTCGTGCAGTGCTCGCTTTCCGGACGGTAAAAATACCTGATCACGAGTCTCGGCTAGCCTATATCTCTAGTAAATTTATATAAAAATAATACACCCCCAATTGTTAGATTGTGTCCAACAATTGGGGAGTTCTTCGATATTTTTTGAAGTGATACCATTTATACTTAACGTACTGGAACTGCCCGCAAATCAATTATCTTTTTCGTTTCATTTGAAGCTAGAGCTGCAAGTACAACATCAAGTGATTTTTTTCCTTCCTCACCTGTTATTAATGGGTCCTTTTCATGGAGTACAGAGTGAACAAAATGATCGATGACATGTGAATTTGTTTGTCCACCCTCTTCGTTTGTTTGGATTTTATCTAACTCATACTTTACAACTTCACCATTTGTATATTGGACGATTAGTGAGTAATTTGGGTCATCCTCTAATCTTAATATCCCCTTTTCACCATAAATGATTGTTGAGTTATCACCACCTGTGACATATGACCAGCTTGCTGCCAAAGTTCCAATAACCCCTGATTCCATTTTTAAAATCGCTACTGCGTTGTCATCTACCTCCGTATTTTCCTTCGCACTTGTTTCAACAAACGCACCTACCTCTACAACCTCACCTAGTAAATAGCGAATTAAGTCTGTTTTATGTACACCGAGATCCCCCAATGCACCAATAACAGCCTCGTCTTTGTTAAAAAACCAGCTATCCCTACCATCAATGCTCCATTTTTCGGGACCGCGGTGACCAAATGATGTCCGAAAGCTATAGATTTTCCCAATTTCGCCACTTTCAATTAATTGCTTTGCCTTTTGATGTGATGCAACGAAGCGTTGGTTATGCGCAATCATTAAAGTTCTGCTATTTTTTCTAGCAACTTGAATCATTTCCTCTGCTTCTTCAGAGGTTGTTGCCATCGGCTTTTCACATAGCACATGTTTCCCTGCATTTAATGCTGCAATTGAGACTGGTGCATGTAAATCATTTGGCAAGCAAACACTAATTGCATCAACTTCATCAAGCTGTAACAGCTCTTCATAATTTGTAAAAGCCTTTGCCCCGTATTTTTCTGCCATTTCATCTGCACGTGATGAATCAATATCACATACAGCTACAATCTCGGCATTTTTATTTGCCCAATATTCTACTAAATGTCTAAGTCTTGCAATACTTCCACAACCGATTACGCCAACTCTCATCATTGTTTAATCCTCCAGTAATTTAGTTTTATCCTATTATTTTCTTATTCCTTAACAGCTCCACCCGCAAGACCTTTAACAACCTTCTCTTGGGAAAATAAATACACAACAAGAATCGGTAGACTTGCTAATGTTAATGCTGCCATTAATCCAGGGATATTGACGGAAAACTCGCCTTTAAAATCTTGTAATCCTAATGGTAATGTCATATTTTCCGGACTTGATAAAAGAACGAGCGCAAAAATGAATTCATTCCATAGATGGATAAAATTGTAGATTAATACTGTCATTAGAGCAGGGGTCAGCATTGGCAAGATGACTCGCCAAAAGATCCCGAAGTGACTGCAGCCATCCATTTTCGCTGCCTCCTCTAATGACTTTGGTATTTCCTGCATAAACTGAGTTAAAATAAAGATTGAAATTGGTAAGCTAAAGGCAATATAGGGTCCTAATAAAGCCCATATCGTATCAAAAACACCCATGCTTTGTGATAGTTTAAAAATCGGGATAAGTGTTGCATGGATAGGTAGCATCATTCCTGAAATAAACAGTAAGAAAATGACTTTATTAAACTTAAATTTCATTCGACTTAATGGATAGCTTGCTAATGAAGCAATAAGCATGACTGCGAAAACAGCTATGATGGATACGAGCACACTATTTAAGAAATACCTTGTTAACCCCATTTCGAACACAGATTGAAAGTTTTCTAAATTGAAGGAAGAAAACAATGCAAACGGCTTTTCAAAAAAATGGCTTTGCGACTTTAACGAGGTTGATAGCATATAAAGAAAAGGGAAACCTGTGAAGACCAATAGTAAGATTGCGAACAAATAGAGTGGGATTGTTTTTATTTTACTTGTCATACATAGGCCCCTTTCTTTTTCCGATAATAATCCATTACTTGAATAATGATTGTTACCAATAGCGATAAAAAGAACATGATAAACGCAATCGCACTTGCATAGCCCATATTAAAATTAATAAACGCTTGCTTAAACATGTAGGTCCCTAGTAGCTCTGTCCCATGGTTCGGCCCGCCACCTGTCATAATGTAAAAAATATCAAACGATTTTAATGAACCGACAACAGCTAATATGGAGGAGCTAACAATGGTTGGCATCAACAACGGTAATGTAATATGGAAAAACTTCGTTAACGGGCTTGCTCCATCAATTTCTGCCGCCTCATATAAATCCTCCGGAATTCCAACGATTGCTGCTTTAAAGAGAATCATATAAAACGGGGCGAACTGCCAAACAATAACGAGCAATACTGCAAATAACGCCGTATTCGTTTGACTTAACCACGCAACATTCTCAAATCCAAACAGACTAATTAGCTGGTTAATTAATCCGTTAATTGGGTCAAACATTAACACCCAAAGTAAACCAACGGCAACAGTTGACATGAGAAATGGAAAGAAATAAATGCTACTAAATAGCTTAATTCCTCTTATTGGTGCAAAAAGCATTAACGCCATAATTAACCCTAATGGGATTTGTGCAAAAACAGACGTAAGCACTACCCATGTATTATTTTTTAGTGCTGTAAGAAAAACCGCATCTTTAAAAAGATTAAGATAATTTTCAAATCCAACAAAAACACCAACACCCATGCCATCCCATTCATAAAAGCTGTAAATCAACGTATTGATAATCGGATACAACACATACACAGAATAAACAATCAACGCAGGTGAAATAAACAACCCAATTGTAAAAAAGCTCTTCAGCCTCTTCCTACTACTCGAACGCGAAACCACTACACCCCTCGATAAATCAGCCTTAACCGGTGTTTCCACATCATCCCCTCCTTATGATGGGGGGACAGTCCCCAAAACAAGACTAACAAGACATTTTGTCCTTGTTTTGCTATTGTTGGGGACTGTCCCCAATTGTTATACACTTTTACGTAAAACATCGATTAAATGCACTATCCATAAGCTTGGGGACTGTCCCTAAAACCAAGTTTAAAACGATGGAATGCTTCGTTTTTGTCTTTTTGGGGACTGTCCCCCCAAGCTTTTACTCAAGCAGTTCTTTTGCTTTTTCTTCCATTTTTTTTGCTGCTTCTTCTGGTGTCATGTCTTTGCCAAAGATGGCTTGAGTTGTGTCTTTATGCAATTCTGCTAGTTCAGGAGGAAGTGTTTGATCATAAGGCATTTGTAGATGTGTTGCATTTTGAACAACTTCGTAAAAGCGTTTTGTGAATTCATCAGCAGGCTCAATATCCTTTACTCCTGTAAGACTTCCAGTTCGATCTGTGTAGTTTTGAGCTGTTTCTGTACTTGTCAGCTCCTTCACTAATTCTGTTGCTAAATCAGGATGTTCACTATTTTTCGCTACTGACCAAACCGGTCCAGTTGCTGCACCTACATGTGTCGTATCACCTTTGCCACCAGGTACTGTTGGGAATAAAAAGAAATCTAGTTTTTCCTCAAACTCTGGTGCTTCCTGTCTTACATTGTTTAAAAATGAAATTGTCATATCCATCATTGCCGCCTGACCTGAATAAAGAAGTTGACGTCCTTGCCCCTCATCATATGGGACACCGTTAAAGCCAGAATTAAAGGCATTTCTGTCAACCATCTCTTGAATATATTTCCCTGCTTGAACATAGGCAGGATCATCAAATCCTTTACCCCCTCGATTTAGAGCGCTTTCAAATAGCTCCGGTCCAGCTATCCGGCTCGCAAAATTCATCAGATAGTATGCACCAGGCCATTTCGTTTGGTTTGCTAAGGCAATTGGAATGACATTATTTTTATTCAAAGTATCGATTATCGTTAGCCACTCTTCATATGTTTTTGGTGGTGTTAAGTTATACTTTTCAAAAATTTCTTTATTATAAAATACAACGTCAATGGATAAACTCAATGGCAAACCATAGATTTTGCCGTCATAAGTTGAATTTTTTAAGGCTAGCTCATTAAAATGCGCTGTATCCGTTTCTCCTGTTAAATCAAGCACTTTACCTTGGTCTACGAAGTTTTTCAGCCAGCCGCCACCCCAGCTATGAAATACATCTGGAGCCTGGTCTCCACTCATTGCCACAGAAAATTTTTGTTTATACGCATCATTAGGAATTTGAAGTGTTTTTACCTCTACATCAGGATGTTTTTCTTTAAATCGTT
>NZ_CADEPK010000152.1 GCF_902829255.1 Metabacillus niabensis
ATTTTTGTATATAGTGTTTATTAGAACAATCCTCCCTAATTGGAACACACCTTGTTCCACATAATTAAGTTCCTAAAAATAGGACTTTTTTACTCATTTTGTCACTTTTGAGTAAATCCGACTTTTTTTTCAAAAGACTTCATAGACTTTAAGACTATAATTTCATACAATTAATGTTGCAAATAGCATATTTCGACATTATTCTAAAATCGTTATTTTTATCTTTTAAGAGGTGGATATATGAATTTATTTTCGAGTTCAATTAGTACTTTAGAACGTGCTATCGGACAAGCGACTACTAAGCAAAAAGTTATATCAAATAATATTGCAAATGTCGATACTCCTAATTATAAGGCGCAAGAGGTTCGGTTTGATTCTACATTAAATAATGAAATGCAAAAATTACAAGCGACTAAAACGAACAGCAAGCATATTGATTTTGGTGGTTCAACTACTTCCGATTATCGTATTGTTACGAATAATGATACGAGTTATCAGCAAAATGGAAATAATGTTGATATAGATAAAGAAATGACAGAAATGGCCAAAAATCAAATTCAATATAACGCGTTAATTGACCGTTTAAGCAGTAAATTTAATTCGTTAAAAACAGTTATAAAAGGTGGAAATTAATCATGTCGATCTTTCAATCTATTAATACATCTGCTTCAGCATTAACTGCTCAACGTGTTCGTATGGATGTTATTTCTTCAAATATGGCAAATATGGATACAACAAGAGGGGAGTTAGTTGATGGTGAATGGCAACCATATCGTAGGAAAATGGTTGTGACACAACCTCAAGGTAGTCAATTCTCATCTTTATTAAATAAGGCTATGGGCTCATCTGAAAATAGTAATGGTGTTAAAGTAACAGAAATTGTAGAAGATGAAACACCGTTTGAGCTAGTGTATGACCCTGAACACCCAGATGCCAATGACGAAGGGTATGTTGCTATGCCAAATGTAGACCCTTTAAAAGAAATGGTGGATTTAATAAGCAGTACAAGATCTTATGAGGCGAACGTAACGACAATGAATGCGACAAAAAGCATGCTGATGAAAGCACTAGAAATTGGAAAATAGGTGATAAATATGGTCAACGGTATAAATCCATTTCAGTTTAATACAAATGCAATTCAAACGAAAAGCAACAATAGCTTTGCAATTAATCAAACTGAAAATAAAGCTAGCTTTGCAGATTCACTAAAACAAGCGATTGAACAAGTAAATAAATCGCAAGTTGAATCAGACAAGATGACAGAGGCGCTTGCTACTGGTGCGAATGTCGAATTACACGATGTCATGATATCAGCTCAAAAGGCTAGCGTTACAATGACACTGGCAGTAGAAGTAAGGAATAAAGCGATTGAAGCTTATCAAGAAATGATGAGAATGCAAGTATAGTAATTGTTCTTATCTTAAGAACGGTTATAGGTAACTACGAAAATAGCAAATGTCATCATAACCGGGGGACTTTATGGAATGAATGAAAAATTTAAAAATACAAAAACGAAATTTTTAGAAATGTGGCAACGTAAATCAAAGATGCAAAAATCGTTAATTCTATCAGGTCTCCTATTCTTTTTCGTTTTCGCTGGAGTATTAACATATTTCCTGTCGAAACCAAACTTAGTTCCTTTATATTCGAACTTATCTCCAGCAGAAACCGGACAAATAAAGGAAACACTTGATAGTAAAGGAATACAGTCTGAGATAACGAATAATGGTTCGACGATACTTGTGCCAAAAGAGCAAGTTAATACTTTGATGGTCGAACTTGCAGCTGAAGGAGTTCCTGATTCGGGGACAATTGATTACTCATATTTTGGTAAAGATTCAGGCTTCGGAATGACTGATAAAGAATTCGATGTCATTAAGCTTAAAGCTACACAAACAGAATTGGCTAACTTAATGAAGGGGATTGAAGGAGTAAATGATGCTAAGGTTATGATAAACCTTCCTGCAGAATCCGTTTTTGTTGGAGAACAGGCGGAAGGCTCATCAGCATCGGTCGTACTCGATTTAAAACCAGGTGCACAGTTAGACCAGGATAAAGTCAATGCACTTTTTCATTTAGTTTCAAAGAGTGTACCGAATCTTACTACCGATAATATCGTTATCATGGACCAAAACTTTAATTACTACGATTTAAATAATGGCACAAATTCTACCCTTGGTGGGAGCTATGCATCACAACAAGAAATTAAATCACAAATTGAACAAGATATTCAACGTGATGTGCAAAAATTACTTGGAACAATGATTGGACAAGACAAAGTTGTTGTTTCGGTAACAACAGATATTGATTTCACACAAGAAAATCGAGAAGAAAATCTAGTTTCTCCAGTTGTTGAAGGCAGTGATGAAGGAATTGCTGTCAGTGTAGAAAGAATTACTGAAGCTTATACAGGGAATGGTGCTCAAGCTGCTGGTGGTGTTAATGGTACAGGTGAAGATGATGTCCCAGGCTACGAAGCAACAACCGAAGCAACTGGCGACGGTGATTACGAGAAAATTGAAGAACGAATCAATAATGAGGTTAATCGAATCAATAAGCAAATTGTCGAGAGCCCATATAAAATACGCGATATCGGTATTCAAGTTATGGTTGAGCCTCCAGAGCCTGATAACCCTGCATCATTTACGGCTGAAAGAGAGGCAGATATACAACAAATCCTTTCGACTGTTGTGCGGACTTCAATTAATAAAGATACAACTGAAGAACCATTAACAGATGAAGAAATAGCTGAAAAGGTTGTTGTATCTGTGCAACAATTTGATGGTAAACAAGAAATGACAGAAACGGAGTCAGCCCAAGTAATACCACTATGGGTTTACATTGTTGCGGGCGTTTTACTACTTGCCATCATCATTCTAGTCATCTTATTAGTAAGAAAAAGAAAACAAGATGATGAGGATTTCGAAGAGGACGAAGAAGATATTATCCAAGAACGAATACGTGTAAAAGATATTAATGATGAAGTAGAAACAGAGGGTACTGTTCGTAGAAAACAACTGGAAAAAATGGCTAAGGAAAAGCCAGAGGATTTTGCAAAGCTTTTACGTAGTTGGATTTCAGAGGATTAGGAGGTTAAGAACTTATGGCGAAAAAGGATAATCAAACATTAACAGGTAAGCAGAAAGCGGCCATTCTCTTAATCTCACTAGGACCAGAAGTTTCTGCATCGATTTATAAGCATCTTTCTGAAGAGGAAATCGAGAAGTTAACACTTGAAATTTCCGGAGTTAGAAAAGTAGAGGCACAGAAAAAGGAAGAAATTATTGAAGAGTTTCATGAAATAGCAATGGCTCAGGACTATATAAGTCAAGGTGGAATTGCCTATGCGAAACAAATACTTGAGAAGGCTTTAGGAGAGGATAAAGCTTCAAATATTATTCATCGCCTAACATCATCGCTACAAGTAAGACCATTTGATTTTGCTAGAAAGGCAGATCCAGCTCAAATATTAAATTTTATTCAAAATGAGCATCCACAAACAATTGCTTTAGTGCTGTCATATCTTGAGCCAGCACAATCAGGGCAAATATTATCTGAGCTGCCACAGGAATTGCAAGCAGATGTCGCAAGAAGAATCGCGATGATGGACCGAACATCACCCGAAATCATTAACGAAGTAGAGCAAATCTTAGAGCGTAAGCTTTCTTCAACGGTAACACAGGATTATACACAAACCGGTGGAATTGAAGCAGTTGTCGAGGTATTAAATGGTGTTGATCGCTCTACCGAGAGAACGATTTTAGATTCATTAGAAATACAGGATCCAGTTCTCGCAGAAGAAATTAAAAAGAGAATGTTCGTATTTGAGGATATTGTTACTCTTGATAATCGCGCAATTCAACGTGTGATCCGAGATGTCGAAAATGACGATTTAATGCTTTCTCTTAAAGTGGCTAGTGAGGAAGTTAGAGATGTTGTCTTCAAAAATATGTCAACTCGTATGGTTGATACATTTAAAGAAGAAATGGAATACATGGGACCTGTCCGTCTTCGTGACGTTGAGGAAGCACAATCTAGAATTGTAAGTGTAATTAGAAGACTTGAAGAAGCTGGTGAGATCGTCATTGCACGTGGTGGAGGAGATGATATTATTGTCTAGGCTTATAAAGTCACAATTCACCAATAAAGACGAGCAAAATAAACAGCCAATTTCGGTAGTTGGGATTAGAGAGCTGTTACAGGAAAAGTATAAAAACGAGGATTATCAAGACTCAGTAACTGCTGAGAAGTCCTCGTTTATCATTCAGTCTGCAAAAGAAGAAGCGGAACAAATGATCCATTCTGCTCGAATGCAGCAGGAGACTCTCTATAAACAAATTGAGGAAGAACGAAATTTATGGAATACAGAAAAAGCGCAATTGTTTGAGCAGACGAGACAAGAGGGTTATGCCGAAGGAATGGAGCTAGGGCGAAGAGAAGCATTGCACAAATACGAAAGCTTTATCCAGGAATCTCAGAAAATTATCGATCTGGCGAAAAAAGAATACGATGAAAAAATTCAATCTTCGGAAAATGTTATTTTAGAAATTGCGATCAAAGTAGCTGAGAAAATCATTTCCACAAAACTAAATGAATCAGCAGAAACTTTCCTTTCCTTAGTTAAACAAGGATTACATGAAGTGAAGGAATATGAAAATATTAAAATTCACATACATCCTTCAAACTATGATTATCTTTTGAGTCAAAAGGAAGAATTGAAGCAAATCGTAACAAATGAGACAGACCTTAATATGTATGCGAATGCTGAATTAAACGAAAACGATTGTTATATTGAATCATCCTTCGGGCGAATTGATATTAGTGTTGATACACAATTGGAACAATTAAAGCAGCAGTTAATACAATTGCTAGAAGGTAATGAGAGGTGAATCTCAAGTTGCGAGTTTATGACTTACTACACACAATTGACAGCTTAGATTCCTATAAACGCTACGGGAAAGTGAAAAAGGTAGTTGGCCTAATGATTGAATCAAGAGGTCCAGATAGCTCGATTGGTGATTTATGCTATATATACACTGGTGTGAATAAAACGACAAAAATTCCTGCAGAGGTTGTTGGGTTTAAGGATGAAAACGTATTGCTCATGCCATTTGAGCAAGTATCAGATATTTCACCAGGCAGTATTGTAGAAGCTACTAATAAGCCATTAATGGTCAAGGTTGGTTCTGGATTAATTGGAAAAGTAGTTGATGCATTTGGAAATCCTTTGGATGAAACTATGCTACCTAAGGGCTTATCAAATGTTCCAACAGATCAAATGCCACCAAATCCAATGAAGAGACCCCCTATAGACGAAAAGATAGAAGTTGGGGTACGTGTGATAGACAGTTTATTAACTGTTGGTAAAGGACAGCGTGTTGGTATTTTCGCAGGTAGCGGTGTTGGGAAAAGTACATTAATGGGTATGATCGCAAGAAATACAAATGCCGATATTAATATTATTGCACTTGTTGGAGAACGTGGTCGTGAGGTTAGGGAATTTATTGATAGAGATTTAGGTCCAGAAGGTCTGAAAAGATCAATTGTTATTGTTGCAACCTCTGACCAACCGGCATTGATGAGATTGAAGGCTTCCTATACCGCAACGGCAATTGCAGAATATTTTCGAGATAAGGGTCTTAGCGTTATGTATATGATGGACTCAGTTACTCGTGTAGCAATGGCGCAGCGTGAAATAGGACTTGCTGTTGGTGAACCACCAACGACAAAAGGCTATACACCTTCAGTATTTGCAATATTGCCAAAACTGCTCGAAAGAACTGGTACAAATGAACACGGATCAATTACAGCCTTTTACACTGTCTTGGTAGATGGTGATGATATGAATGAACCAATAGCAGATACGGTGCGTGGAATATTAGATGGACACATCGTTTTGGACAGGGATTTAGCAAACAAAGGGCAATTTCCTGCAATCAATGTGTTAAAAAGTATAAGTCGGGTCATGAACAATATCGTCGAGCCCGAACATCGTCAATCGTCAACTAGATTACGGGATCTCTTATCCACCTATTTAAATTCTGAAGACTTAATTAATATTGGGGCATATAAGAGAGGCTCCTCTCGAGAAATTGATGAGGCGATTAAATTTTATCCGAAAATTGTTTCTTTTCTTAAGCAAAATGTAGAAGATAAAGTGACAATCGAGCAAAGTATCCAAACACTTATCAAGCTAGTAGAAACAGGTGAAATGTCATGACGTATCAATTTCGTTTTCAAAAAATATTGGATATTAAAGAAAATGAAAAAGAGAAATCTTTAGCTGAATACAATCAATCGGTTGCAGATTTTGAAAATGTTGCGAATAAACTCTATGACTCTATGAAGCAAAAGGAAGTTTTAGAGGAAAACACGATTTCTAAGCTAAATCAAGGAATGTCCGTTCAAGAAATCAGACATTACCAACAGTTTGTAACGAATTTAGAAAAGACAATTTCCCATTATCAAAAGCTTGTTCAATTATCTCGTAAGCGGATGACAGAAAAACAAATGAAACTTATGCAGCACAATATAGAAGTGAAAAAATATGAAAAATTAAAAGAAAAACAGAAAATGAGCTACACCGCTTCAATGAATCAACTAGAGAATAAACATATGGATGACCTCTCGATTCAGTCGTATATGTATCATGGAAATTAGGTGAAAGTAGATGGAAAACGAGAAACATGAGTATGGGAAATTTCAATGGTTTATCTTTGTCATATTAATTCCAGTTCTATTCACAATCACTCTCGTCGTCGTTATTCTTTCCGTTGCAGGGGTTGATATTTTAGGTAAAACGAAAGCTGTCTTAGCGGAAGTTCCAATAGTAGAAAAGCTTTTTGACGATGAAAAAGAGAAGCAAGATAAAGGTGAAACTGTTCAATCAGACAAGGTATCTGAGGCGAATGAAGAAAATAAGAAACTGGAAAAAACGATTGAAGAGCAAACCTCAATGATTAGTGCACTTGAACAAGACGTTACGAATAAGGAAACGGAAATTCAAAAATTACAGCAAGAAATCAAGTCGCTAGAAGAGCAATTAGAAACAATTAATCAGTCTGATTCACAGGATAAAGCAAAAGATATATCAAAGTTATATGACAATATGTCCAGTAAAAAGGCCGCGGAAATCATCCCGAAGCTGAATCAAGATGATGCATTAACTATTTTAACCTCTCTAGACGATAAGCAGGTTGCTGATATTTTAGCAAAAATGACAGTCGATGATGCAGTGAAGTTTACGAGTTTATTAGCTTCACCATCTGAATAGAAGGGAGGTGAATAAATGAATGTAGCTATGATTATCCAATCCGTCAATCAAAGTGCTAACAGTATGAAAGACAGCTCAAAAACAACGAAAAGTGATTCGAAGTTCACTGATTATCTATCAGCTGTTACTTCCGTTCCGCAATCAGGAGTACCGAACGCGGAAGTTACAGACGGGGAAAATGTTGATTTTAACATTAACAAAACTTTAGAAGAAATGAAAAAGCTACTTAGTACTTATACCCTAGATGAATCAAGTCTAAACGTAGATTCATTGAAAAATTCGCTATATTCTGGAGATAATTCTGAAATTTCTCAAATGCTAATGAGTGAAGTGAGCGAATTTTTAAACAGCATACATTCTCTTGAGGACTTGTTAAAAAAAATTGAAGAATCTCCGTCAGTAATCGGGATATTATCATTAGCACAAGTAATACAAAATCTTGACATAGACATTTCGAAAAAGCAGCTACTGTCCGATTTGAATGCTATGTTAAAAAAGGAATTTCCGAGCTATCAAAGTAACGAGCCATTAGCATTTGAACAAATGGTCGATGCACTTGGGGAAATGGATTCAAGCAATAAGGCACTTTTAGAAGGTAAATTACTATTCAATAAATGGTTTTCACAAACTGATGAGTTACGGATTGAAAAGGTAGATAGCTTATTAAAAATAACAAGTCTACTCCAAGAGGTTAATCCAAAATTCATCCAAGAACCTAAATTGAAGGATACCATAACAAACCTATTATTAGAATCATCTAATGGTGAGCTTAATGAACAATTGCAAAAGGTAATTAAAAAGCTAGATATTACAACTATAAAGGATCTTTTTAAAGGCTTAAGTGACAGCATATTTGATGAATCTGTAGGAAGTACTAGACTTTTATCTTCTGAAGTTCCTAATAGTGTAAATAGTAAATCTGACCAAATGATTACGATTCAGTTAAATCCATTATCTTTAACACAAACTGATAGCTTAAGTAAAAAGGCGATTCCATCACAAGCGCGCCAGGAATTTACAAACCAACTAATCAGTGCGTTTAAAAATAGTCATTTTGCTCAATCACCTAATGGTGCAAGCCGATTAGTAATTAAACTGAATCCAGAATATCTTGGTTCATTAACCGTTAGGCTTGTACAAAAAGATGGCGAAATGGTAGCGAAAATCATGACTTCAACAAACTCTGCAAAAGAGTTGCTGGAGCATAGCCTTCAGCAGTTGAGACAAGCACTTCCTTCTGTGCAAATTGAAATAGAACGGTTCGATGTGACTGGTGATGAATCACAAAGACTTCATAGAGAACAATCAGAACAAAAGGAAAAAAATCAACAAGAAACAAATGATTCTCAGGCTGAAGACGATAGCGAAAATGAGAAAAGCTTTCTTGACGAATTAAAACAGCTCTTGAACTCTACAGGGTAAGGAGGATGAAGGATGACAACGATTGATCCGACTTTGCTTTTATCGAACAAGCAAACAACGAAGAGTACAGGTAACTCAAGTCTAGGTAAAGATGAGTTTTTAAAAATTTTAATGACTCAGCTTCAAAACCAGGACCCACTGAATCCGATGGAGGATAAAGAATTTATCGCGCAAATGGCACAGTTTTCCTCTCTTGAACAAATGACGAATATGGCTACTATGTTAGAGAAATATCTTTATTTTCAACTTCAAACTGGTGGAGATAATCTTTTACAGTATTCAGAAATGATCGGTAAACATATTGAGTGGAAAAAGTCTGACGACGAAGTAGGCGAAGGTATCGTAAAGTCAATTAAGCGAAATGACACTGGCATTATTTTAGAGCTTGATAATGGGGATGAAATTTCTAGTAGTTATGTGACTAAAGTTAGCGAATCTGATTAAAAGGTTTATAGGTTACTATGAAGATAAATTTTAATCATGTAAACAAATACACAGCAAATCTACCTAATATCAATGTAAAAGAACAAAATAATATTTCCTTTAAAGAAATATTAGCCAATCAATTAATTGATTCTCATTTAAAAATAAGCAAGCATGCCGAAGAGCGTTTAAATCAGAGAAACATCGCTCTATCTAATGAAGATTGGTCGTTAATTGAGACTAAAGTAAATGAAGCCAGACAAAAAGGTGTTAATGATTCGCTCGTTCTAATAAAAGATGCAGCTCTCATCATCAATGCGAAAAATAAAACAGTTATTACAGCGATGGGAAGAGAAGAAGTGAAATCACAAATTATTACAAACATCAATGGTGCAATCATTATTAATTAAGGCCGGACCGCATTGCGGAAGCCAATAGTTGTGGAATGAAGGAAGCAGCTATTTAAATTTATTAAAAGGGAGAGACATATATGTTACGTTCATTATACTCAGGAATAAGTGGAATGAAAAACTTTCAAACGAAATTAGACGTTATTGGAAACAATATTGCCAACGTTAATACTTACGGTTTTAAAAAGTCTCGAACAACTTTCTCAGACCTTTTTAGTCAACAAATTTCAGGTGCTGCTGGTGCTACAGCCAATTCTGCTGGGACGAATGCGAAAGAGGTAGGACTTGGTTCAAAGTTGAGCTCGATTGATACGATTCATACAACAGGTTCCACACAAATGACGAATCGAAATTTAGACCTTGCATTACAAGGTGATGGAATGTTTGTTGTTGGGACAATCAATAATCCAGGTGCAGTGAATATGGCAACAAACACAATTACAGAGCCAATTGATAATGCGATGAGTTTGAACTTTACAAGAGCAGGAAATTTCTATTTAGATGATCAAGGTTATCTTGTAACTGCTGAAGGGCTGTATGTAATTGGTGAAGCAGGTAATAAAACTGCTGATGGATTTAATGATGAGCTAAGTGGCAATGCAGGCCTAATTCAAATCCCACTAGATGCACAAAGCTTCAGTATCGGACCTGATGGTACTGTGAATTTTATTAACGCGAATGGTCAGCTAAATGTAGCAGGACAAATTCGTGTCGTAAACTTTGCAAATGAAGGTGGATTAGAGAAGGTTGGTGGTAACCTTTATCAAGAATCTGCGAACTCTGGTTCGGTTGACACTGATGGAGTTGCTGGTGTTCAACTTGCGGATCTAGCAATTGCAGGTGAAGACGGAACAGGTAAGATTGCGCAAGGTGCTTTAGAAATGTCAAACGTTGATTTATCTGAAGAATTCACAGAGATGATTGTTGCTCAACGTGGGTTCCAATCAAATACAAAAATTATCACTACATCAGATGAAATACTGCAGGAACTAATGGGATTAAAACGTTAATAAGGGGGAATGAGGCTGACTGAAATGATTTCAATTAGTCAGCCTCTAAAAGGTATGATTCAGCTAACAAAATTAAATGGGAAATCATTTACGCTTAATGCTTTGTATATTGAAGTCATTGAATCATTTCCAGATACAACAATTACTTTAACGAATGGACATAAATATGTTGTGAAAGAGCCAGAGCTTGAGGTTTATAAAAAAATTACTTCCTTTTATAAAAATATCAATGTCCTGTCAGTAAGAAAAGGCTCGGAGGTCTTGGACGATGAATAAAAAGCTGCTAAGTATTATGCTTGTCATTATTGTTTCGATTACATTAATAGGTGTAACTGCACTTGTAGTCGTAATGAAGTTCACGGGAGGAGAAGAAGAAAAGCATAAAGAGCCTTCCGCAAAAGAAGTAGTTGAAGCATCTGTAGATATTCCTGAGATAACGACAAATATATCCAGTGGCAATATCGTACGTGTTTCATTTAAAATTGAAACAGACTCTAAGAA
>NZ_CADEPK010000153.1 GCF_902829255.1 Metabacillus niabensis
ATTCTGTACGACTATTGACGAAGATAAACCTTTGATTGTTTTTGCTTTTTATTTTTATACATTTGAACATTCCTCCCTTGAACTTTCTTTTTGGATCCATATAAATAATGTGCAAAGTTTCCACTTATGACAAAAATCGCCAAGCATAGCCAACTCATAATAAAAACCGTTTGCATCCGATCTCCTGTTAATGTTATTTGTTGGAGACCGATATAAAGCATGAATAATGTAATCAACGCATAAAGTAAATTTTTCAATTGTAACACCCTTTCACCTCATTTGTTGCTATATTGTATGCATGGATAATAAAAAAAAGAAGTGGATGTCCACTCCACTTCTTTGTATATTCTTATAAAATTATTTTTTCTCCCACTTTTAAAGGTACTCCAACACCCTTTGGAAGCTTGTCTGTAAATGCAACAGGATCCTGTTTAATTATTGACATCGTATTGTAATGAATCGGCACAACTTGCTTAGCTTTTAACCATAGAGCAGCATCGACCGCATCATCTGGTCCCATAGTTAAATTATCTCCAATCGGTAAAAAAGCAACATCTATTGAATGGCGCTCGCCAATTAATTTCATATCAGAGAACAATGCAGTATCACCAGCATGGTAAATCGTTTTATTATCAATTGTTAAGAGAACACCAGAAGGCATCCCAGTATAAACGACTGTACCATCCTCCTGTTCATAGCTAGAACCATGGAATGCTTGCGTAAGCTTGACACGTCCAAAATCAAATTCATATGCCCCACCAATATTCATTGGATGGGTGTTTATATTGTGTTTACCGATGAAAACAGCTAGTTCATACGGAGCAATAACAAGGGCATTGTTTTTCTTTGCAAGCTCGACCGTATCCCCAACATGATCATTATGACCATGTGTTAAGATGATAACATCAACCTTTAAATCATCAACAGATAAATCTGTTAAACTATTCCCCTTAATGAAGGGATCAATCATTATCGTTTTTTCGTTTGCTATTACTTTTACTACAGAATGTCCATGATAAGATACTTCCATTTGGGATCACCTTTCTTTTCTTATTTTTCAAAAAACATCTAATTTTATCATAACTTTTTATCGCTCTATTTTAAACAAAATGGCCTCCAATTTAGAGACCAATTTATTTTAAAAATTTGTTACGCAATATTCTCGATAGATGTATAAAGCTTATAGTAAAGTAGTTGGCTCTACATAAGGTAATTCGTGAGCTATTGCTACTGCCTTATATGTTACATTTCCATTCATTGTATTAATCCCTTTTAATAATGCTTTGTTTTCGATACAAGCTTTCTTCAAACCTTTTGAAGCAATTTGTAAGGCATATGGAACAGTAACACTAGTTAAAGCAAATGTTGAAGTACGCGGAACTGCACCAGGCATATTAGCAACGGCATAATGTACTACATCATGTTTTACATATGTTGGATTATCATGTGTTGTTATTGTATCAGTTGTTGCAAATATCCCACCTTGGTCAATCGCAATATCGACAATCACTGACCCTTTTTCCATCTTTTCAACAACACTTTCAGCAACTAATTTCGGAGCCTTTGAACCTGGAATTAACACAGCCCCAATTGCCAAATCTGCTTCAGCTACTGCTTCTTCTATTGAATGTGGATTTGACATAAGCACTGTTAATTGATTGCCAAATAACTCATCTAGCTGTCTAATTCGCTCTGGGTTAACATCTAGGATCGTCACATCTGCGCCAAGACCTATAGCGATTTTTGCAGCATTTGCTCCTGCAACTCCCCCACCAATAATCGTTACCTTTCCTCGTTTCGTTCCAGGAACGCCTGCTAATAGTATCCCTTTGCCTCCTTTTGATTTTTCTAAAAACTGTGCTCCAATTTGTGCAGCCATCCTTCCAGCTACTTCACTCATTGGAGTTAATAATGGCAAAGAACCATTTGCTAGTTCAACCGTCTCATATGCTATTGAAATCACTTTATGATTAATTAAAGCCTCTGTTAAATCTTTTTCCGCGGCTAAATGTAAGTAAGTAAATAATAATAATCCTTCACGGAAATATTGATATTCTTCCTTTAACGGCTCTTTCACTTTCATAACCATATCCATTTCCCAGGCTTGCTTTGCTGCTTCAACAATCTTTCCACCTGCTTCAACATATTGATCATCTGTGAAGCCCGATCCTATCCCAGCATTTTTTTCGATAAATACTTCATGACCTGCTTTTGTTAAATGGAAAACACCTGCTGGAGTAATTGCTACACGATTTTCATTATTTTTTATCTCTGCAGGAATACCAATTTTCATAGTGTTTCCTCCTCATATACCATGCTTATATCATCAGTATGACCGTAAATTATCATATGTTTTCATAAAAAGAAGGTTTTAACGAAATGTTTTTCCTCAATTTGTATATGTATATTTATAATGAAAGTGTCCTTTGTAATTCAAAAAATCTTTCTTTCATAACCCTACGTATGAAAGCGGTGAATGACATTTACACCGCCGGTTACTTCAATAATTGAACCTGTGATCATATCAGAGTTTTCTTCACATAAGAAGGAAATTGTACGAGCTATATCTTCCCCTGTTCCCGATCGACCAATCGGGGTTTGGTTATCATGTGAACGTCTTGCTTCCTCTATAGTAGCTTCCTTCATCTCACCGACAATATTTCCTGGACAAATCATATTTGCTGTTATCCCATGCTCTGCTTCTTCAATACTTATCGTTTTTGTTAAGGATACTAAACCAACCTTCGCTGCACTAAAGGCAGATCGGTGTAACCAACCAGGTGAAGTATTTGCGCCTTGAAACCCATATGTAATAATTCGACCATATTTCTGTTTTCTCATAATTGGTACAATCCTTTTAAACAAATGAAAGACAGAGCTTAAATTGCCTTCAATCATTTGATACCACTCTTCATCGGTATAATCAGCAAGCTTTTTTCGTTCAAAAATGTAAGGTCCTGCATTATTTATTAAACAGTCAATTCTTCCAAATCGATCGAGTGATTGCTCAATCATATTTGTTAAGTCATCCTTTTTTGTTACATCCCCTTGAACAAAAAGTAGCCTATTACTTAAATGGGCATATGTAGTTTGTAAGTCGTTTACAGCATTTAAATCTTGGTGATAGTTTACCGTAACAGAAAATCCTCTTCTTAAAAACTCCTCTGTTACCTTTTTACCTAATCCTTTTGATCCTGCCGTAATAAGGGCATGTCGCACGATAAAGTTCCTCCCCATCTAAAACTTGTCCTTATACTATTTTAAAGAGTATGTTCCCGTTATGAAGGAGCTATGAAAACAATCCACCAAATCTCTTTATTTTATTTTGAATGAACTTAACTCTATTTTACAATATTGTTGCTTGGAAATTTGTTATTTCTTGTAGAGGGTATGAAAATTTTCAATGAAGGACTACACTTACCTTTATTATCGAGGAGTACAACTAAGCAGAGCTTGTATCATAAAAAAAGAGGGTAGACTTTCTCTACTCCTCTAAAATAAACTATTATTCCTTTGGACGAAGATGTTCTTGTAAGAAATTTTGTTCATATTGTTGCTCAAGAACACCACTTGCAAAATATGCATCTGTTATTTGCTGTATCGTCTCTTGCTCACCAAGATGATCATAATAATACGTTTGTCGTGTTACTCTCTTTTCTTTCATATTATCATCTCCTTATTTTTCATTCGACCTTGCTTATTGTCTCTGAAATTAGGGAGCTTATTCAAAATAAACTATAAAAGGAGAGGGTAAAATTCCCTCTCCTGTAATCTACTTCTATTATTATTCATTTACCGTTGTTTTTGCCTTCTCAATAGCCTTTTTAACCATTTCAAAGCCAGTACCACCAGCACTCATCCGCTTTCTTACTGCTTCATACGGATTTATAATGTCATATAAATCATCTTCAAATAAGTCTGAAGCTTCTTTATACTGCTCGAATGATAAATCCTTTAAATATATTCCTAATTGAATGCATTTATAAACAAGTGTTCCTACTACTTCATGTGCTTCTCTAAATGGCATTCCTTTCGTTGATAAATAATCAGCTAATTCAGTAGCATTAGAAAAGTCTTCGTTTGTAGCTTTTTCCATTTTATCTTTATTCACCTTTAATGTATCTATCATTCCAATAAATATTTGCAGGCTTCCTTCAATCGTTTTAACCGTATCAAACATTCCTTCTTTATCCTCTTGCAGATCTTTGTTGTAAGCTAATGGAAGTCCTTTTAGGATAGTTAACAACGACATCAAGTTCCCATATACTCGTCCTGTTTTTCCTCTAATTAACTCTGCCATATCAGGATTTTTCTTTTGTGGCATAATGCTGCTACCTGTAGCATACGTATCATCTAATTCAATAAACTGAAATTCCTGTGAACACCAAAGAATAATTTCCTCACAAAATCTAGATAAATGCATCATTAAAAGTGAGCTATTGCTTAAAAATTCAATAATAAAATCCCGATCGCTTACACCATCTAAACTATTCTCATATATCCCATCAAATGAAAGAGTTTCCGCAGTAAATTCACGGTCAATCGGAAAGGTAGTGCCTGCAAGTGCTGCACTTCCTAATGGGGAGATATTAATACGTTTAAAGGATTCTGTAAATCTTTGCTTATCACGGTCAAGCATCCAGAAATAAGCCATTAAATGATGAGCGAAAGAAATAGGCTGTGCTCTTTGAAGGTGGGTATATCCGGGTAAAATCGTTTCAACATGTGTTTCAGCCTTATTTAAAAGCGATTTTTGCAATCCTTCGATTAGCTCAACAACAATAGAAACATGCTTCCGTAAATACAAGTGCATATCTGTAGCAACTTGGTCATTCCGACTTCTACCCGTATGTAATTTTCCACCTACTGGACCAATTTCATCAATTAGCATTTTCTCAATATTTAAATGAATATCTTCATAATTGACCGAAAACGTTAACTCTTTCTTTTTCGCTTTTTCAAGTAATGTTTTTAAGCCTTTTGTTATTTGCTCTACCTCATTTGCAGTTAAGATGCTACATTTCCCCAGCATCTTGACATGGGCAAGACTTCCCATAATGTCTTCCTCAACTAGTTCCTGATCAAAATGGATGGATGCGCCGAACTCATCCACCCATTGTTCAGGGGTTTTTTGGAAGCGACCACCCCAAAGCTTTTTCATACTTCCACCTTCTTATTGTTCTTCACCATGCTGTTCACTTTTGTTGGAAGTCCCCATAATTCAATAAATCCGATTGCTGCATTGTGATCAAATGCATCATCTTTTGTATATGTTGCAAGCTTTTCATCATATAATGAATACTCTGATTTTCTACCTTCAACGATTGCATGACCTTTAAATAATTTTACGCGAACAGTACCCGTTACATATTTTTGAGTCTCTTTTAAAAATGCATGTAATGCATTTTTTAATGGAGAGAACCATAATCCGTTATAAATAAGCTCTGTTAGCTTTTGTTCAATAACAGGTTTAAAATGTGCAACCTCTTTTACTAATGTTAAATCTTCAAGCTCTTTATGTGCTTTAATTAATGTCATAGCACCTGGACATTCATACACTTCACGAGATTTGATTCCTACAAGGCGATTTTCAACATGGTCGATCCGCCCTACACCATGTTTACCTGCGATTTCATTTAATGTAAGAATTAGTTCATGTAATGGATAAGCTTGATCATTTATTTTAACTGGCACACCTTGTTCAAAATGAATTTCGATAATTTCTGCTTCATCAGGTGTTTTTTCTAATGGCACTGTCAAATCATAAGCACCTTCTGGCGGAGCTGCCCATGGGTCCTCTAAAATACCACATTCATTACTTCTTCCCCATAGATTTTGGTCAATTGAATATGGGCTATCTAAATTAATTGGAATTGGAATACCGTGTTTTGATGCATATTCAATTTCTTCTTCACGTGACCAGCCCCATTCTCTTACTGGAGCAAGTACTTCAAGTTCAGGATTTAATGCTTTTATTGAAACTTCAAAACGAACTTGGTCATTTCCTTTACCTGTACAACCATGTGCAATGGCAACAGCATTTTCCTTTTCAGCAATTTCAACAAGCTTCTTTGCAATTAAAGGACGTGAAAGTGCAGAAACGAGAGGATACTTCCCTTCATATAGTGCATGTGCTTGTAAAGCGACTAAAGCAAAATCATTTGCATACTCTTCCTTCGCATCGATCATATATGATTGAATAGCTCCGACTTGTAGCGCTTTTTGTTGGACGAATGCAGTATCTTTCCCTTCACCTACATCAAGGCAACATGCCACAACATCATATCCTTGTTCTTGTAACCATTTAATTGCAACAGAGGTATCTAATCCTCCAGAATATGCTAGCACAACTTTTTTCATCTATTTGTTCCTCCTCGGCTGTTGTATAAAAATGAATACACCTTTATAAAAATACATTTTCTTTGTAAGTATCACTTTACAACTGTATCTTGTTTTCGTCAATAGAAAAATGCATATTTTTATAAAATGTTTGCATAAAAATAAAATTGTTCATCTCTTTTCTATTTCTTCTTCTTACTCTTAAGGAAAATACTTTATCCTCCAAAACCTAATAACAGCGCTATCTGATTCATAACGAGACAATTTTTCCTATATAATAATGTATACGTATTTATACACTTTTCGTTCATACATATTGCATATTTGTCATAATTGATTTGTATGTTCAACGTTCATTACAAATAAATGAAATGATAAGTATGATTATGAATGTTATGATTATCAAAAAAAATAGCTGTTTTCGTTTTCATTGTTGCTTATACTAATAATAGTGTTTTAGCAACGAGTGCCGTGAAAAATGGCTGTATGACATCTCTAGGGTCACACTCCTTTTAGTAGGGATCTCGAAGGTTGTATTCCAACTATTAATATAATTTGCAAGAACAATACTGATAATATTTCAAAGGAGACGGAATCAAAGTGGAGGAAGCATATTGTTCAGAAGTGTTTAAGTATGACCAAAGATTAAAAATATTTATTCCTACATTGACGATGGAATGGGATTGCTATAGTGTGAATACCCAAATAGATATCATCGAAAAATGGGAGACCATTCGAGGTGGAATTCCAGAAAGAATCCGCGAAATTGAAGCTAAAATAAAACGAAAGCAGGAGGAATTGAACGACGAAGAAAGCTTTGAACAATCATGCAAATTTCAGAGCTAGCATCGATGATTAATGACCTATGGAATTGGTTTCGAGAAGCTCCTAGCATTAAACGTAAGGCGAAAACATCGCTAAGTCTAGACAGTCATCATCACTATTGATAAATTTTAGTTTAAGGTCCTTTACGAATTCTCTTACACAAAAAAATAGAACGACAATTTAGCTTTTACATCCCTAAATTATGTCGTTCTATTTGCTTCTTATAAATCCTTTGTTACTTCCCTCATTATGTGTCCCAACTCAGGAAGAATTAGTTTTTCCATTGCCAATTTGACAGCACCTGTCGATCCAGGTACAGACAAAATCACTGTATCATTGAATACACCAGCAATTGCTCTACTAAGAATTGCAGATGAGCCAATATCAACTTGGTAGCTTAACATCCTGAAAATTTCCCCAAATCCAGGGATTTCCTTTTCAATGATCGATTGCACCGCTTCAATTGTTACATCTCTTTTTGCAATACCTGTACCACCATTTGTGATTATAGCATCTATTTCCTTTGAATGACATCCTGCTATGATCGCTTCTCGAATTTGTGTTTCTTCATCCTTCACAATACAATAGTCAACAACTTTATGACCATTTCCGCTTAACAATTGATTTATAAGTGTCCCACTTTTATCAGTTTGTTTCGTCCGAGTATCACTTATTGTAATTACTTTGCATTGAACAAATCGAGGAGCTTCCTTTTTATGCTCTATACTACTCATCATAACCTCCAGCATGACTATTTTTTTCAAAAATGATTCTGTATTGATAATATATATT
>NZ_CADEPK010000154.1 GCF_902829255.1 Metabacillus niabensis
GTTTTACATTCTGAACACTCTTTTGTTTCACGAATTATTTTTCCTTGTTCTTTTAATCTATTGCAAATCTGATTAATTTGTTGTCTAGGTTTTATTTCTAACTTTTCAGACAAGCAATCATCACAATATACTTTGCCATCTTTATAAATGAAATCATGAACAAGTTCTGTATTTGACAACTCAATCACTCCCTTTCTTCTTTGTAATCATGAAGATCATCAACTATACAATCCAATATTTTAGCGAGTCTCCTTAATACATCTGCTTGTGGATAAGCACCTTCATCATTTACCCAGTTAATCAATTACTCTGGACTAACTTCATTTTTTCAGCAACAAACTTCTGCATTAATCGTTTTTCTTAATTATAATTCCAATATTAGGTATAAGTATAGTGTAACCTCACAAACATTTAACCTATTAATTAATTTATCAATACAATAAATTCCTCTAGAAACAAAGTTTTTTATAGAAATTAATAACTTGCAAGTTTCCGACCCATGTTCATAGTATCTTGATCAAATGACTGAACAGCGAGAAGAAAAGATGAGTTTGAATGTATTCTAAAACATTTGTATAACCATGATGTATGTATTTGATATTCTCTGAGCTTCAAATAGAGCAAATATATGAACGAACGGTTAAACTACTGATAAAGAGATCGGAGAAAGGCACGCACAAGCCCTTAGAGTATCTACAAGTAAAACGAGTTCTATATACCTACTATAGCTAGTGATGCATCAAACGATACAGCGAAGTGAAAAGTATGTGGTAATGTGCTGTATCAGTAAAGGTAAAAGAGTATTGTATATCGAACAAGAAGCGGTTTAAAGGTGAAGTGTATTGCTTTGATCCTCAAAAGATAGTTGAAATTCAAAATTGAATCTTTTAAGAAAGCTCCCAGTTGGGAGCTTTTTTTGTAGTAGAGAAAATTTTCAACCAAATGAAAAAATATGCTTTTCGGAATCAAAAAATATATGTAAACTTTTAAGCAATGCTAGCAGAAAATAAGTTTGAATGAATATTTGTACTGAGAATACTTAAAAAACTTTTTTGGGAAAATTCTCAAAAAGTCTTTTCGGAATTTTACTAAATAGGTAAAATACAATCTAACAATATATGGCTAAATGAAACTAGTCCCTTAAGTCTGCCGTTAAACCATAACATAAGATTAATAAAACAATAGAGCTAAAAAACATAAAGATTTTTAAATAAAATCACTAACATAAAC
>NZ_CADEPK010000155.1 GCF_902829255.1 Metabacillus niabensis
ACTCTATTCTATCATAGTTTGCTTTGAGAGAATAACCCACTTGTAGGAAAAAAATGAACGAAATTTACCGTTCCCTTTCAAAAGAAATTGTAACCCATTCATTCGTTTGCGCTCTTTCCCGTATCGTAAAGCCTCCTTTTTCAAACAACGCCAATAGCTCATCCAAATTCCATTCGACAAGACCAGAAATAATAAACTGATCACTATTTTTCAATAAATCATGACGATTGATAATCTTAACCGTTTCATTTGCCCCAATATTAATAAAAATGACATCATACGTATCGTTAATTTGGTAATCTCCTGTAATTAAATCCGCTTGAATGACTTCAATATCATTTGCTAGCCCATTTAATTCTGCATTATGATAGAGCTCTCTAGCAACATCCTCATAATCAACGGCGACAACCTTTTTTGCTCCCTTAAGTGAAGCAGCAATCGTGAGCATTCCTGAGCCTGTCCCTAAATCAAGGACTGTTTTATTCGTTAAATCTGAATCTAGGATCATTCGCAAACAGCCTTGGGTCGTTTCATGTAAACCTGTACCAAATGCTGCAAGTGGATCGAATTTTAAAAGATTCTTTCCTTCATATTGTTCCGTAGAATTCGGATAGACAATGACCCAATCGTTTCCTAAATCGATATCTTCAAATTCATACGTTTGCTCCCATGCTGTTTCATTTCCTGACGAATACTTGATTTCATCTCTTGCTACAGAAAATGTATCCTCAAGCAATGTAAAATAAGCTTCAGGCAGCCCTTCTACCTCAACATCACTAGCATAAATTTTCAGCTCTACTTGTTCATCCTCTTTTTCCTCGTAACCATATCCATTTTGAACTTTGATGATTTCAATCGGAGATTCATAGTAGAGATTATAGACCCCTACAGAATTCAGCTTATCTGTATATTGATCAATTTCTTTATATGGGATAGTTAAAATAAATTCATGTAACATGTATCGTTTCCTCTCATCTAAATTCTTCCTTAATGTCTTACACCATACAACATCATAGCATATTCTTTCATATCTTTTACATTCCACTGTTCGTCTTATTTGCTGATGTTACGATTATTGCCATATTTGTCTCATATGATAAAACTCAATAAGGCATTTACTCCAGCTTTATTATTTATTTTTATAATCTTCGTATCAGTTTTTCCTTAGGATAAATAGTAACGAGAGGGTAAATATGAGGAAACAATTCAAGCATGGTTGAATAC
>NZ_CADEPK010000156.1 GCF_902829255.1 Metabacillus niabensis
CATATATTCTCAATTAGAATTATTCAACAAGGAATATTATATATGGAGAGAATTACTCCAAAAGAATCCCGCAATTGCTTCTCATGAATTATTTTATTTAACATATAGCAAACCTATGGTTAATCATTTTGATCATTTAGTGGTAAATATAATACAAGAATGGGTTAACATTGTTAAAGATTTAGGTAGTGGTTCCGATATAGAAGTAATAAAACAAATTTCTAATGATATAAACAACTTAATAAAAAGTGGTAAATGGATAAAGCCCTACTACAAATCTTCAGAATTCAAAACTGAATCGAATGAAATGATGAATAGAATCGATATAGTATTATGTTGGAAACATGATGATCTAGAAATCGATAAAAAAGTTATTGAAATTAAATCATACATACCAAAAAACGGACTTTAACAATTATATGGATGCAATAATTTGGCGACATTTAAATTAATTTTATCTTGTCAGTTGTACCGAAATAACAGTAAATAACAGTACCCTAATTTTCAAGAATACTAGCGTTTATCGAAAACACTTGTCCTCCCTGTTTTTAATTACTTATACATTTTAACTCTACTTATCTTTTAGGTCATTTTAAAAATGTTGATGCAATTAACTACATTGTATTTTCCTAAAACGTGTCCTTTTTTACACGATATATATTAATAGAGTATTTTATTAATAGTAGTTTAAGAAAAAGGTATTTTCATAGTTGCATATTCTATTTATATATATATGTCACAAAAGGACACCTTTTAGGAAATAATAAATAAAAAGCTAGTTAAGGCATAGATTCATTATAAATTATTTTGAATAAAAAGGATCTTTTAAGATTCTGTTCTTACCAACTTCATATGGTCTTTGCAATAACTCAAATAGATCATTATCCCCCCCCTGTAACGATACATCATTATTATGACACTAGTATTTATCTTAGTTTCCTACAATTTGAAGTGACCTCGATTCGTTGCAACCTATACATGCATTTATCCCTAGATGTGTTAATACGAATCCCTAAGTGATCAATAGAGTCAAACCTATAAACCATCCCCCTACTCCATTACAAAAAGACTATATTACATACTGTTATGTGGTCAAAATTTGGTTTGTTTGAAACTTTTCCAGTCGTGTAAGACACATAGATACTGCTTCTTTATAGATTGTATATTCTGCCCTCGTTACAGCAGTTCCTTGAACATTTTCATCGCCAGAATGTGAAACTAAGTTATTATTTCTTCTATCAAACATGTTTCTAATTTTGATACAAATAGAATGTTCAATGC
>NZ_CADEPK010000157.1 GCF_902829255.1 Metabacillus niabensis
GTTGATATAGATAGTGTCTTAATGAAGAAAGGACTATTATCGAAACCACCAGTTATTCCAGTAATGGAAAAAGTCGATTTTATTAAAAAGCAAAATTATTTAAATGGCTTTTTTGGCAATGTGCGTTCCCTACACGCATTAGAAATTGCCCATCTTTATGATAACCTTGATAGTAACGTAGCAAGTAGAGCATTACTTATCGGATTTAGTCAAGTAGCAGAAAGCGAAAAGGTCCGTCAGTATTTACAGAGAGGAAGAGAAATAACATCTAAACATATTAAGCATAGCTCTGAACAACTTCATAAGGACAATTTACCATCACCACCGATTTTAGACCATTTAGTAACGACATCAACCATTTCACCATTTTCAGATAAGCTCATGCTAAGTCATAAAATTGATATGTTTTCGATGAAAATTAGAACATATGCAAATGCTTTATCATTAAATGGCAGACGAGATATAGGTGCTATGTATGGTCGTTTTATAATGGATATTGGCAAATATGTCGAGGATGGAGCAAATATAATGATTGACCAAGGCTGGATGGAGCAACCACCAAAAGCTGCAAACCGTGAATCATTAAGCAAAGAGTAAAAGTGGATGTAGCTTTGGAATTTAAAAAGTACGTTTAGTCTTTAATGGGGTTGTCTTTATGTATTGACAATAATTACGCATTTTTAAATAAAGCTTAAAGATTCTTCTTCCTAAAAGTAGCATGTTCGAGGTTCAAGTCACTTCGTACATGCTGCTTTTTATATTCACCTTACTAGAGATTTTCTGTAAATCGCTTTATGTTTTTTGAAGTCAATTCCACATTATTGAAATTAGTATTCCTATCTGCAAGCATTTGGGCTTCATCGATGACAATAATATCGTAATTAGAAGGCATAAACGAGGAAATATTAGTTAAATTAACGAAAAGAGGATTTATAGCTACAGGGCTAGATAGGATAAATAGTCATGAAAATATGTTAATCATTGGAGAGAACAAGGATGCTATAAATGGTGAATTATATGCAACACATCGAGTTGCAATAGATAGCCGATTTGACCAAATATATAGAAGATTGGTTGAAGAGACTAATTATGACACCATTATCTTTCCAACTCATTTATCTGTTAACCTATTCAATGATTACGTAAACACATTATTAAATTGCGGGGACTCATTCTACAACGAAAAACAAGTTATCTGTATAGGGGACGAGACATTTATAGAAGCAAAACGAAATAATATTTCTTCAAAAAGAATACCTAATAACATTAATATAAATGT
>NZ_CADEPK010000158.1 GCF_902829255.1 Metabacillus niabensis
CAAATAGAATGTTCAATGCTTGCACTTTTTAAAAAATCTTCTACAGAATTAGCATTAAAATTTCTAATATCTTTTTCATTTAGTGAATAACAAATTGATTGAAATTCATTAACAAGATGATTTAATGCTACAGAATAATCCCCTCTCATTTCATTCAGAACCCTTAACTCCATTTGTTTAATAATCAGAGGATTATTATTTAATAGTTTATAAGTATATTGCATTGAAAGCTCAAAATAACCAGGATTATTATAATTTAAATTTGTTGTTTCATATAGTAATAACACATCTTTAAAGTGTTTATCTTCATAGAGTTTTAAAAATAGCTCTGTATGATTAAATTTACTTTGCCTTAATGCTTCAATAACAAGAAGTCTAGCATTAGATGTTGAAATATCCTTTTGTAATAAATAATTAATATATTCCTCTTTAGTTTTATCACTCTTCATCACTAGGATTGTTAAAACCAAAGGGCTTACACTTAATAAGTCATAGTTAAAATTCGTGAAGATTTCCTCTATTTTCAATTTATATTCATTTTTATTTAAGAGGTTTGATATTGACCTATCAAATATTTTATGTAAAATATACTGATTTATATCGCTGTGATTTATTTCTAGGTTAACTCCACCATTTTTTATGTTTTCTAGTTCATCAAATATCTTTTTTATAGTTTGTTCATGTCCATCACTATCTTCAGTTTCATCACCAAGATCTATTGGTACATCCAAATATTCTATTACAGATTCATTCTTCGTATCTTTAAAGAACTCCTCTTTTTCTTTTGGACTTGATAAATTATAAATTTTAGTCTTATTATTTATATGCAATTGAAAATCATAAAACGCAATGTCTTTGATTTTGCCCAAAATTTCAACTGCTTCTTTAATTGACTGACTATTGTCAGAAGTCTCTTTTGGTTTAAAGGGAATATAAATATCATCCATATATCTAATTATTTTATATTCTTTATAATTAAGAGACTTCATTAAACTATCGACCTTTAAGTCTAAGAAGCAAAGATATAAATAGCCCATAAAAGCCGATAAAATACAGTTATCTATTTGAGGAATACCTTTCTTATTATTCATAATAAATTTATAGAAGGTTTCAATTTCTTTAATTGTATTCTCATCATAGTTATGTTCTACTTTATCATTTGGCTTTATAGTTTCTTGTAAATACTCTAATAGGTTTTCAACTGGTAAATTATCAAAGTAATTTTGAATGTCCAATCTTATCACTATATAGTC
>NZ_CADEPK010000159.1 GCF_902829255.1 Metabacillus niabensis
GGGTGTAACATTTGAAAAATAATGTTGTTCCAATTGATGAGCAAGTTTCAAAGTTACTCGAGAAAAGTTTGCAAGCAAATGCTGCGACCTTAAGTCATAGTGGTAATTCCGATGTAGATATTACAATTCATGTAGATACAAAGCCGATTGCCTTTGCGATGTTATACTCATTATTAGCAACGAAGCAGCTTTCCAATGAAGAATTTGAAAAAGCTGTTAGAAGATTAGATTCATTGAAAGGTAATTACGAGAAACCTAGAAGTAAGAGGAATTATAGTACTCCTAAATTATATGAAGGAAGAAAAGGAAGATAATCTAGTTATCTTCCTTTACTTTATTTATTTCTAAAGTAAGTTTCATAGGTTTATTAATAAAATTGCCAATATACTAATCTCATATTGATGTAGAAGGATATAAATGGTAATTTAATGATAATAGTATAATATTTTTTGATTTAAAGGATGGTTGAAATGGATTCAGAAATTAGTGCACCGCAGAAAAAATTATCTAAAAATGCAATTAAAGTATGGATGATAAGTGATTTAATTTCAGATTTAATTGGCTTTATTGTACTAACAGTTTTATTTTACCTCGATTATCATTTTTCTTGGCTAGAGTGGATTGGTTGGATATTAATCGGACTTGCCGTACTAGCAGTGTTATCACCGATTTGGTCGATAATGAGGCCATTTCTTCTTTATAAAAATTGGCGTTATGATGTGGACGAAGAGTTTTTAAAGTTAAAATTTGGGGCAATATTTGAGGAGCATCATCTCGTTCCAATGACAAAAATACAAGCTGTTTCAACAAGCCAAGGTCCGATTTATCGAAAATATCGGTTGTTTTCCGTTAAAATAGAAACGATGGGGTCCACTCATACTATTCCTGCGCTTTCAGAAGAAATAGCAACAGAATTACGCAATAAAATTGCTTATTATGCAAAAATAAAGGAAGTAGAATAGTATGAAAGCAAAGCGATATCATTTTTGTTTAGTCATTTTCGAATTATGGAAATTGTTACGAAATACTTTTTTTATTGGATTTTACCTTTATGTTATTAAATATGGTGAGGAATCCGATTTATTTAAATATGGTAGAATGGCCTTTGTTGCTTTGATATTTATTGCTGTCATCTATATTTTATTAAAGTGGATGACACATAAATATGAGCTTGACAATCACTCATTTCATATACATAAAGGAGTTTTTGTTAAATCAAAACAAACAGTACCTT
>NZ_CADEPK010000160.1 GCF_902829255.1 Metabacillus niabensis
AATAAGAAGAACTCCTTTAGTACTAAAAATACATTAGGAGGTTTTTTACTTTGAAAAGATTAAGATGTCCTGAATGTGGAGTATGGTTTAATGAAGATGATACTGTTTACATTAATCAAAATTATACATTAATGCATGAAAAATGTTCTATTCATACTAGAGCTCCTATCATGGATAAAGGTAATTATCTATATATTGGATTTAAGTATTATGATTGGGATGTAGATAAGGAATTAATTATGGATTACTTACACTGAAAAATGTAGTAAAATCACATTATAACAATTACCAATTTAAGGGGATGTTTCCATATGTCAATTAATAAATTTAGAAGTTTCCTTTATTCATTTGCTAAACTTCTAGGTGACATTAACTCAGTTAAAAAAGGTACTGTTGGGAAAAGAATCGCAAGAAGAGCTGTTGGTAAGGCAACTGGGAAGGCTATGAATAAATTGTTTAAATAGATTATATATAAAGGTTTAAGCCCCTCTCATAGAGAGAAGGGCTTTTAATTATCATATGGTCGATATTTTTTCCTAGCTTCCTCTAGTTCTTTCTTTTTTTGTTCAATATCATGACGAATAAATAAACTTTCACCACGTAACTTTTTTACTGGTTTTAGTTTTCCACTTGAAATTAATTGACTCATTCTTTGTCTTGTTACATCTAATAATTTAGCTGCTTCAGATGTGGTGAGAACTTCGTTTCTCACAAAGTCCTCGACCTCTTGACGATTTTTCAAATGATATTCCAACAACTTCAACTCCTTAAATTCTTGATGATTACAAATATTGAATATGCCAAAGTTACGATCATTAATGCTGTAGTGAACCAATTTGTAAATAACTGTTGTATTCCTATTGTTGCAGCACTTAACAAAATTAATGAAAAAATGTACTTTTGCTTTTTCTTCATATTTTATGCTAGACTGTGTATAATCTTTATTGAGAAGCGAGTCGGGCGAAAACTCGCTTCCCTTTCGATTATTCCTTGTCCTTCTTATTATTTTCTTCATCCGATTGTTTGGATTGTTGGAAAATCCAAGCAATTGAAACGATGTAGAATATAATTTGAAGGATTTTTATTATGTTGTCTAGCATTTTCTCACCTCCTTATATACTTATAATATCCCATCTATTAACTATTGTCAATAGTTATAATAAAAAAATTCCTTTATTTCAACTTTTTTACTTATTTATTTTATTGGACTAAAGGGGCAGGTTAGTTTAAGTGGGGAATTTACTTATTTTGAATTGTTCAATTAGATTGAGCAAATGTTAACAGCTTATCAATTCCTTTAATGGGATAACCCAGAGTATTAG
>NZ_CADEPK010000161.1 GCF_902829255.1 Metabacillus niabensis
TGTAATAATAAGCTAAATTTTGTAAAGGTTGATTGGAGCTAACACCAAAATGGTAAAATCAACCTAAACGACTAATTATAAAAAGTAACAAAGCTTACGATAACAGCCCTTTTTTACATTTCTCTTTTTCTTCACAATCTATACTCTTTATAGCTTTACAATCAAACTAAGTATTTCCTTTCCCACAAATATGTATCAACTTATGGACGTTTGTTATTATATCATTAGTTACATTTAATCACTACAAAGAATGGCTCTCTAGTCTATAAAGATTGAGAGCCATTTAAACAGTTTATTTTATATAATTGTAATAATAGTATCCCCCACCAATGACTAATAGCAAAATAAGCAATACGACGATAAATGCATACCAATAACCATAACCTAATCCAGCCTTAGTTGGATAATACGGATATGGGCCGGGACCATATGCATCATATCCATACATCGATTTATTCTCCTCCTTTTAATGACCTATATTATAAATATGTGCATTTATCTAAAATGTTTAGGCTATAGTATGTAATTTCCGTACATCTGTTATTAAAGAAAAGGCTATGTTAACGTTATTGTTGATTATCTTATCCTTTTCTTTAATGGAGAGGATACGAGACTGGAGAAGCGTATAAGGGACACCTCATTTTCCAAGAGCTAGGAGATTTCGGAATGCTTATAACCAAGATGAACAGCCTCAAAGAAAAATGAGATAAAACCATCTAATTTTATAGTACATGCACGAACTACTTCCTTTTCACATAAACATTACTTATAGGCATAAGCCTACATCCTGTTTTAGTGGAGGTGGAGGTATGACAGGGCTCTTATCGGCGCTAGGGTTTATTGTAAAAGAATTAGTGTTCTTAGTATCTTACGTAAAAAATAATGCCTTCCCACAGCCTTTGTCTGCAACAGACGAAAAAAAATATTTACGCCTTATGGCAGAAGGTGATGAGTATGCAAGAAACCTTCTAATTGAGCATAATTTGAGACTCGTTGCTCACATTGTAAAAAAGTTTGAAAACACTGGGGAAGATTCAGAAGATCTTATTTCGATCGGAACAATTGGTTTAATAAAAGCAATAGAAAGCTACTCACAAGGGAAAGGTACAAAGCTAGCTACTTACGCTGCTCGTTGTATAGAAAATGAAATTTTAATGCATTTACGAGCTTTGAAGAAGACGAAAAAAGATGTTTCATTACATGATCCAATTGGTCAGGATAAGGAAGGAAATGAGATAAGTTTAATCGATGTATTAAAGTCTGAAAATGAAGATGTTATTGATACAATCCAATTAAATATGGAATTGGAAAAGGTAAAGGAA
>NZ_CADEPK010000162.1 GCF_902829255.1 Metabacillus niabensis
GTCTATAAAAATATTTACCCTAAAGATTATTCGGATTTATTGGAGAATAAGGGGATAGTTTATAGTGTGTTTAATAAAAAGGCTAAAGAAGAAATGATATCAGAATTACAAAATGAAATTAGGAAAATAAAGAACACCTCATACAATGGACTGGGCGATATTATTACTGGTAAAGATGAAATTGCTATGTTGTTTGCGAAAAAGCGAAAACTTGTTAATAATAAGTTAATAAAACAGGGTAGAGATGTACTTTTGAGGTTAACTGGTAGTGAAAACAGAGTTGTTGGTGAACAAGTTCTAAGATATTTGATGGATAGAGGTATCAATGGAGAGTTTGGAGTATATTTACAAAACTATAATGATGACTTAGAAGCCAACTATGCAAATGTAGATGATTTTGTCACCATTAATTCAATTAACTATTTAAAACTATATCGAGATTTTGAACAGAACATGAAAAATGAAGTAGAAGTTAACTCGAAAATAAAAATATTAGAGAAAAAAATTAAAAGTGTTCAAACAAAGTCGATTTCAAGGCTAATTAAAGAGGATGGTATAGAACCAAATATAGATTTTATAAATAATAAGTTGCTATATTTCCTAATTCGAAATAATTGGCTCAACGAATCATATGAAGATTATCTAACAGTCTTCCGTGAAGGAACATTAAGTCAAAAAGAAAATGAATTTATTCAATCAATTAAATTAGGATATAATATAAAGAACCTACATTTTCCACTAGAACATGTTGATAAAGTTTCACAAAAAGTGAGAGTTGACGATATCAATAACATGGCTGTATTTAATTTGAAACTTATTGAATATCTGTTGGTTAATGATACAGAGGAAAATGAGGAAAAAATATCAAGAATAATTCATGTTCTATTTTGTCACATAAATCAAAATTTTGAAGAGTATATTGAATTACTTGAAGGTTTGGGAAACACTATATCAACTACAGAAGAGAGTTTAGTACGGAAATTTCTAACAAAATCAATGCAAAATGGAATAGATATTTGGGGTGTAATTAACGAAGATTTATCAATAGTTCAATTAATGAATTATGTGGTTATTATTTTAGAAAATTGTAAATATGATGATTTATGTCAATTAGAGAGTGTAAATTATCTATGTAATTTCATATCTTGTGAGTTTGATATTGAGAGGTTGTCAGACTCACCAAACTTATACGAGGTATTAGAAAGATTAGGAGTTAAATTTAATAATCTACATGGGATATCAAGTAAAGCAAAAAGAAGAGTACTTCAAATTAATTGTTATCAAATAAATTTACAAAACTTAGAAACATTATTAGAGAC
>NZ_CADEPK010000163.1 GCF_902829255.1 Metabacillus niabensis
CATAAAAAAACAGAGGGGAATCCCTCTGTAAAATTTTATCCAATAGGTCGAACATTAAGAACCAATTACTTAGCTTCTTTATATAAATCACTTCTAGATTTTAAATACTCAAACAAATGTGTTGCGATAACTTTTAAGACAGCATAGCCTGGAACGGCTAAAATAATCCCAACGACACCAAAAAGATTTCCCGCCGTTAAAATAACAAATATAATCGTAATCGGATGAATATGAAGGTTTCTTCCCATAATTTGCGGTGAGATGAATTTTCCTTCGACGAGCTGAACAACTGTCCATACGACGATAAGCTTTAACAGCATGATTGGCGATGTGACAATCGCGATAATCAATGCCGGTGTAATCGCAATCGCAGGTCCTAAATATGGGACAATGCTCGTAAATGCGGCAATTAATGCTAAGAGGGACGCATATTCTAAACCGATTATCATAAACCCGATATACATTAAAATCCCTATACAAAAGCTAACAATAATTTGTCCTCTTATATAAAGACTTATGCTCGTATTTATTTCCTTCATAACCGAAAAGGATTGATTTCGCAATGGAACTGGCAAAAACGTTAAAATATATTTTGGCAGCTTTTTTCCATCCTTTAATAAATAGAAAAGCACAAATGGTAGGATGATTAATGCTAGTAAAAAGTCCTTTACCGCTCCAACAAAAACACCTATTCCTAACCATGTACTGTTAAGAATTTTTGTAACATGCTCTGACACATTACTTACTAGGTCAGGTACATTAATGTTTAATGTTTTTTGCGCTTCATTTATAAATTGACTGCCAACAATATCCTTTGTCAGCTTTTCAACATCCTTTACATAGTAAGGAAACTTCGTGACAAGACTCATAATTTGGTCACGCAAAAATGGAATGACCGACACGATAATAATTGTCAATAAGCCGATAATGATAATGTATAACAATAAAATGGAGTAGACCCTTTTTATTCGCCATTTTTCAAGATAGTTTACAATTGGATTTAATAGATAGTAGAGAACTGTTGCCATCATAATTGGTAAAATGACTGTTTTTACCAATACCTCTAATGGAGTAAAAATAAATGAAACTTCTCTAAATATTAAGATATTTATCCCTATCAAAAGCAATACAAGCAAAAATAGAACAAATCGGTTATTTATAATAAACTTTTTAAAGATATCACCTTTATTCATACTAGAACCCCTCTCAAAGCCTTTCCTACTTCTATTTTACCTTAATTTTCAAACCTATATCACTTATCTTACCTTTCATTTCACAATATTGTAAATTACTTTCACTTTAGTTTAAGAA
>NZ_CADEPK010000164.1 GCF_902829255.1 Metabacillus niabensis
TCCTCAGTAAGATATGAGTATAGACACCACTCTAACTCAAAATCCTAGGAGGAACCCTTACCATGAATTTTAAAATGCAAAACAAACAAAATCAACTAATAGAAAGAATTTCTAGTAATCATCTGATTGTTGGGGTCGATATCGCTCAACAATTCCACGTGGCCCGTGCTGTTAATTACCGCGGAATCATCGTCGGAGATCCTCTTACATTTGAAAACAATGAAGAGGGTTTTATGAAACTAGTAAACTGGATGCAAGATTTACAAAAACTAAAACACTTAAACGCAGAAATAGTAGGAATGGAGCCTACTGGCCATTACTGGATTAACCTATCTAAGTGGTTATTTGATAAAGGAATAGAGGTAGTCACTGTCAATCCTCACTTAGTAAAAAGGAATAAAGAGAATCGTGATAATACCCAATCAAAGAGTGACAAAAAAGATGCGCTTGTGATTGCCGATATGGTCAAAAATGGCTACTATTCTTTCGTTCAGATATCATCCGAAGCGTTCGAGAAACTTAGAGTTCTTATGTCTAATCGTGATGTGATAGTAAAACGACTCGTTATGGCCGTTAATCAAATTAATAGATGGGTAGATATTGTGTTTCCAGAGTTAAGACATGTATTTAAGGATGTTTCGTGCAAAGGAGCCATCGCAACCCTCCGGTTGTTCCCCACTCCAAAAGAAATCTCCTCCATGACTTCACTTGATATCATGGTTGGATGGAAGTCATTAATGAAAAGACAACCAGGTCCCAAAAAAGCTCAATTACTAATCAAGTACGCAAAATCTTCTATTGGAACTGGACAAGCACTTGATGCATATAAGTTCCACTTAGAACAATTATTAGAAGAATATGACCTCGCTGAAAAACAACTCGAAAGAGTGGAACAACAAGTAAAAGAAGTGCTAAACAAAATCTCGTTTGCCAAGAAACTACTCATGATGAAAGGAATAAGCGAAATATCTTTAGCCGGAATAATAGGTGAAGCTGGTGATCTTAGTGGATTCTCTCACGGAAATTCTCTATTACGTCATGCGGGATTACATTTAGCTGAAGCCAGTTCTGGTAAATGGAAAGGTCAGATTGTTCTTTCGAAGCGTGGGAGATCCCGCCTACGGCGTTTCCTCTATTTAGCTACTATGAGTCTTGTGATGAATAATCCAGAGTTTAAAGCAATACATGCACATAATGTGAAAGTAAAAAAGATGAAGAAAATGAAGTCAATTATGAAACTGATAGGGAAACTAGCAAGGATATTTGTAGGAATAGCACGACGAAACGTATCATACTGTCCAAGTAAAGTTCAAGAATCTATTCCCTTAGCTGCCTAAACCGAAGGTTCAAAGTTAAAGATGTATCTTATAAACTAGTTAATTTTATTTTGAATGTTGTCTTATTCGTAGGATTTCAAATATGTACGGAGTACCAGGTTTATTCAACAAAAGGGCACTGTGACCCATCAGGTTAGCATAACTGGCCTCCACCCCTTGGATAGGCATGACGAAGGAATGAGAGGGCAATTGACCCGTTGAGACATGGGAGGGAAAGCCTCCAGGGGCGGCGTGGAGATGTACATTATATGGTAAAATATGGAGTATTAGCTAACTCCTTTATTTCACTATGCCTTCACGAAGCCAAAATGATCTGAACTCATATCCATTACCCATAAATCTAATTTAAAGGGTTATGAAATCCTGCGAATAAGTGAGCATTCGAGAGATATTCATATTAAACTGAGGGAG
>NZ_CADEPK010000165.1 GCF_902829255.1 Metabacillus niabensis
CTATAGATTAATATAGTCTTAAAAATTACTATGTTCTTTCCCAGTAATAACTACATCTAGTCTGATACCTTTTCAACTTTTTTTCTATACACTGCCTCTTTTTGACTACCTACAACTTTTCACTTTTACATTTTTCGCATTTATGAAAATATAAATTTCCCTTGATAATTTATTTAAATTACCAGCTAATTAACCACCCTTAAACTTAACTTAACAAACATAAGCCAAATTCCTTAGCTATCCGGAATTTGGCTTATGTTTTTGTCGCGATACTCCAATTTATAATAATATTTACATAATAGGAGTTAAAGATGTTCATAGGATGATAGTTTTACCATTGTTTTGAACTTGCATTTAGTTTTCATTTGAAACTACACCTTTTTTTAAAACTGGAGCATTTTTGCCTAGTATAACTGAAAAGACCACAATTACTGCTATAATCATCGTGAATAGTGTAATCGATTCATCTAAAAATACTGTTGCAAATAGAATCATTAAAAATGGTTGTAAATATTGAATTTGACTGACTCTTGCTATTCCTCCGATAGCCATTCCACTATACCACGCAACATATGCAAGAAATTGGCTAACTACTGCAAGATATATAAAGCTAACCCAAGCTTGAATAGGTGCATGAATCATTTCGGGTGTAACGTTTAACCCAACTGGAATAATAAAAAATGGAGCACCGATCATAATTGCCCAAGCAATCACTTGCCAGCTACCTAGCTCCTTTGCTAACCTCCCCCCTTCTGCGTAACTAAGACCAAGTATCATTACTGCTGCTAGCAGAGCCAAATCAGCTAATTGCAGTCGGCCAAAGCCAAGATGAACTGCATAGATAATAACAGCTAAAGAACCGACTGCACTTGATATCCAGAATTTCAGTGAAGGAGCTTCACCAGCTCTGAGCATAGCAAATCCTGCTGTTGCTAATGGTAACAGGGCTGATTCGATAGCTCCATGAGAAACAGACATTGAATCCATTGCCCAAGAAGTAAGAAGAGGAAAACCTAATACTGCACCTGCTGCGACAATCATAAGACTTTTGAATTGACGAAGGGAAGGTCGTTTTTCTTTGCGAACAATTAAAACGATAGCTACTAAAAAAGCTGCGACAACTGTTCTTCCTAAACCGACAACCGTAGTTCCAAAATACTTTACTGCAATACTTGTAGAAGGAAGAGTTAAGCTAAAACAAATAACTCCTACTAATCCTAATAATAACCCCATTTTTTCTCTTTGCATCAAATCCTGCCCCTATCTTTTTGTTTTTAGGCGATGTTTAAGCTTAATGTTAATTTAGGGAGACTCTACATTATTTAACGCCGATGAGAATCCCTGTCCCCCGCGGAATGCGAACCCCATTGCAGATATAAACGATTAAGATTAAACAGACCTATTTTTAAGTAAATCTGTACCATATATCTGTTTTTCTATAAAACAGTTCTGATATAATTTACATATTACTAGGTACACATATGAAAAAAAACCATTCTTTCACCCATCTGTCCTGGTACAGATAATGAGGAAGGAGCAAAATATGAGCTCAAAGTATATTGAGATTATGGAAGAAATAAAACTTCAGCTAGAAAATGGTTCACTTATTGCAGGCAGTAAGCTTCCTTCAATTCGTCAGTTATCTGAGCATTTCTCTTGTAGCAAAAATACAGTTATTAAAGCATACGTCGAATTGGAAAAGGAGCATTTGATCTATTCTGTTCCGAAAAGTGGCTACTTTGTCGTGAATGAATATCAAATTGAGGCGAAGGAAAATGAAGTGATTGATTTCTTGTCAGCTGGTCCGGATAAACATGTTATGCCTTATCTTGATTTTCAACATTGTATGAACCAGGCAATTGAACAATATAAGGAAGAGCTATTTACATATTCTGATCAACAGGGGTCTTTCACATTACGAGTGCAATTAGTGAAATACTTGCAAAATTTACAGGTGTTTACTAAGCCTGAGAGATTGGTTGTTGTATCTGGCTCACAGCAAGCCCTTAATTTATTAGTTGCGATGCCATTTCCGAATGGTAAAAATAATATATTGATAGAACAGCCTTCTTATTTCGGAATTATCGAGTCCATCAATCTCCACCAAGCGACTGCTTTCGGAATTGAGTTATCAATGGACGGAATTGATCTTGATCATCTCGAATACATTTTTCGCAACAATGATATAAAGTTTTTCTATATCATTCCGAGATTTCACAATCCTCTTGGACATAGTTATACAAATAGGGAAAAGCAAAAAATTGTTGAGTTAGCCGAAAAATACGATGTGTATATTGTGGAAGATGATTTTTTAGGGGATCTTGATCCAGATGCAAAATCAGATCCATTATTTGCTTTTGAACCATCTGGGAGAGTGATTTATATTAAGAGCTTTTCAAAAATTTTTCTTCCGGGATTAAGGATTGCAACAGTCATCCTTCCTACTCTTATGATGAACAATTTTTTGCGATATAAATTTAGTTCGGATTTTAACAGTTCTGCCCTTTCCCAAGGTGCACTTGAAATCTATTTAAAAAGCGGCATGTTTAATAGTCATCTAAAAAAAATAAAAGAAATATATTACACTAAAATGAACCACCTTCAAGATGCATGTGAAGAATTGCTGCCGGCAAATACTCATTATTCTAAGCCTTCTTCAGGATTCTATTTATCCATCAGCTTGCCCGAGAATGTGACAGCAAAGCAAGTCGTACATATGCTACATGAGGAGAATATATATGTTGATGATGCCTCTAGAATGTTTTTACCAGAATACAAAAAGGATAATCTGATCCGATTAAGTATTTCTCAAGTAGAGATGAGGAAAATTAAGACAGGAGTCGAACGATTGGCTTACAGCATTTCATTGATTGACAGTAGGAAAAATCAAAAACCTAGTAATTTATTTCTATTTTAGGATTTGTCATTCATCTAAGAAAAATAAAAACCACCCGTGATAACGGGTGGTTTTCTCTGCGGCTGAAAGCCTTTGTTACTGACCAAACCCTAAAGGGCTTCTGAACGGTTCCCCACGTGTACTACTTCTACTGGCCAGACCTAAAA
>NZ_CADEPK010000166.1 GCF_902829255.1 Metabacillus niabensis
TAATAACTCCCAATTTAATTTATTTTTGTAAATTGCTTTTTTCTGTTTGCATCATCTAATTACGATGAAACATTCGAAGATTGCTGTATTAGAGGAATTGAAGAAGAAACGGGATATATTGCCGAAATTATAGAAAAAATTAAGGTTAAAAAATGAACTTACAGACATCTAAATTTATCCGCTGAAGCCCATTATCTTTTAGTAAACATTTAGCCGGGAAAAGAAATTTTCAAGACCCTGATACTATTTATGATATTGGTTGGAAAATTAGACATACAAAACAAACGTGGTTTTCTATTGTTGCAACTATGAGCTGGTTAAATTTAAAACTCATCAAATTATTTTTGTAAATAATTGCACTTTCACAACAAGGGTAGCTTATGTTCATAACTTTATTATACTAAATAGATATTTAATCAAAAAAATAACAGTTATTTTGATCGAACATTTTTCAAAATAACGGTTTTTTATTTGCTGTTTTTTAGGGGAAAAGGGATATCTAAGATCGATTATTTTAAAGCTACAAATAGTTCATATATTTAATAAACCTAACCCTGTGAAACATGCCGTAATAAGTGTTTAACATTTACTTACTTTAAGTGCTCTCCCAAGCATTTCAATTCATTCTTCAAGTAATTTATTGTTTTTACTCGCTCTTGTCCTTCTTGCTTATCATATAAAAGCTGTTCAATGAACTCCCATATATCTTCAAGCCTTCTGCGCTCCTGATAGAAGCTTAGTGCATCATCATTGATAGCATAATTCTTGTGGGCTTTCTGGTAAATTTCCATAAACTCTTCGAAATATGGCTTCTCCACAAGGAACATCAAATCAGCTTCAACGGGAGCAAGCTTAAGGCCTTCCCAATCAATTAACATCAATTGTTCGGATTGAATTAAATTCCAATAGTGTAAGTCCGTATGACATAAAGCCATTTTTAAGTCACTTGCCTTCAAAAGCTTTGATAACTGTTCAACTTTAAAGATAGCTTCCTTTAATTGCTCGTTATAGTTGTCGATTAACTTTTTGACGTCATGTGATAAATGGCTTCTCCCTTCGTTCAAAACATACCGTAGCTGTTCCAAAAACGGAACTGAAAAGTCCTCTTTTAACAATGGCTTATCCAAAACTACTTCCTCACCATAGTGGTGAAGCTCAACAATCATTTGTGTAAGCTGTTGAATTTGCTCCTTTGTTAAATCTTGATCACCGATGGTCTCGCCATTTATATAATCGTACAGTAAATAAATATTTTCCTCGTCTTCACATTTGAAATTTCCGTTTTTAGTTATATATGGGATAGGGATTTTTCCGCTTAGCCTGCTATTTTCATTTAACCAAACTAAAATCGGTGCATACTGCTCAATGAGAGAAGTCCATTTTCGTGTGGATGCTCTGCTTTTTTCATATACTTTCAAAAAATATTTTTTTGTTCCATCAGAAACTTCAAAGGCAAGAGCTGCCCAACCACCTTGCTGCTTTTTTATGTCAATCATATTGATTCCATAATAAAAGCTCAATATGTACTTGTATATGTTCACAAGCTTTCACTTCCTTAGAATGATCATTTGGGCATCATTCGCACAATTTACAACCAGTAAATATTCTTCATAACGAAATTCCCCTGTTACTTCGATAATCGTGTCTGGTTTACTTCCGTCATTATAGGAAATATATTAATCAGACACATACCAATCATTTTTTTATGACATCATAAAAAGAAATGATACTGTCCTCTTCTCCATTTATTAATCGCTTATATACTTTATCGATTGGAAAAATTCTCGTATCACCGTCTTGAAGATGAATGATTTCACCATCACCAAATACATCCTCTTTAACCCAGGAAAGCTTAGGATTTATATATTTTATTATGAGTTCACCTAAATAGCTTCCCCAGATTAAAGACATTGAATAAATTTGCTTTTTTGAAGGCTTATCTTTTGTATTTTTTAAATCATTTGAATAATAATCAAGTATTGCTTCTAAATCCTTTACATCCTTTTCTGAATAGGTAAAGACTACATCAAAGGAATTCGCATATTCAACTGCTTTTTTCCCCATACTTTGTAAATATTCTTCGATCTCCTCGTTCATTGTATTTCCCATATACCTCTTTTCTATTTTTTATGATTTACACATATGCTCATATTGGTGTCCGCTTATTACCGTATTAGCGACTTTTTTATATCCTAATCTAGAATATAACTTCTTTGCTTTTGGATTGGCAATATCCACATTCAGCCCAATCGTACGGTATCCCTTCTCTATCGCTATTCGGCCCATTTCCTCAAGTAAAATGGAACCAATCCCCATTCCGCGGTATTTCTGATTTACGACGATTGAATCGATATACCATTCGTTTGGGAATGCCTCTCTATCAACAAATAGCTTTTCATTCGGATCATAGCCATATTTTATTAGGACTTTCTTAAACGGTTCATCAATAATCAACTCATCTGCTGCTGGATAGCCAAAAATAATGCCAGCTATTTCTCCATTTAATTCATATATTAGGCCACGTTTAAACCCATATCGATAGGTAGGATCACAAACTGCCTCTGCAACCATTTCAATTAATTTGTCCTTCGAAATTTTCTTAAGAAGCGACAATTCCATATCCTCAAATATTTCCCATAAAAGGGTAGCAATCTCCTTCCCATCTTTTTGTGTAGCAAATCTAATCATCTGTATCCCACTTTCTATTTTATTTTTTTAAACTATAATAGTCTTTAAGCAAGAACACTTCTTTCAACAGTTAAAGTATAAACCTTCTAGTCATCCTAAGGTCAAACAAGAAAGTTAAAGTTATGGAGAGAATCGGAATGAATTGGAAAATAAATGAGGTTGCAAATTTATATGATATAAGTTCACATACATTGCGCTATTACGAAGAAATTGATTTAGTTGTGCCTATGCGAGGAAATAATAACTATCGCATTTACACAGAAGAACATTTACAAAAATTAAATATTATTCGCGACTTAAGAAAATTGAATATGTCATTAGAACAAATTAAAGATTATTTAGAAAATCGTACAGTAG
>NZ_CADEPK010000167.1 GCF_902829255.1 Metabacillus niabensis
CCCTAATACATAACGTAGGCACATTTATACTGGCAGTTATCCCCACCTATAATAAAAGCTTTTAAGAAGAAGTGATTGGTGGGGACAACTGGCAGTATAAACACTAGATATTAGGTGCTTATTGCTAGATAGCTTCCATTGTTTTTTTACAATTGTACTTCATATAAAATACTCCATAGTTTAATTCATTTTAATTAAAATAATTGAAAACGCTTCCTAATTCCTTCTATTATATATAGTCATTTTTTCTAAGCAAATTAATATACAAATCATCTATTTCGTTATATACTTATGAAAAAAATATGATCAATCTTCGGGGCAGGGTGAAATTCCCGACCGGCGGTGAAGAAATGGATTAATCCCTAAGTTAATCTTGTTGGGGATGCTGTTAGTAGAGCGAATTTTAGCTTTAACTGATAACAGGAGAAATTTTGAAGTCCGCGAGCCTGCAAGAAAAGGCATGATCCGGTGAGATTCCGGAACCGACAGTAAAGTCTGGATGAGAGAAGATGGAGGTTCAAACGTTTAAATTTTTCATAGTTTAACGTTTATTTAGACATGTCTACAACAATGCCCCAACCTGAGATGTTATGTATTGAGAAACATCTAATTATTGGGGCTTTTTATTATGTCTAAAACAAGAACTTTCTCTTTTTCGAGTGCGATCAGAAAAGGAGAGTCAATAATGCAACAAAGTCGTGTCAGAAAAAATGTAACAGTAGGAATGTTAAGTACCATTGCTTATCTGCTTATGATGCTTGATTTTCCATTTCCAGGATTTCCAACGTTTTTGCAGATTGATTTTAGTGATGTACCAGCTTTAATTGCTGCAATTGTATTTGGTCCTGCAGCTGGAATAATGGTTGAAGTAATAAAAAATGTACTACATTATTTAATTCAAGGAAGTGCGACAGGTGTTCCTGTGGGGGAAATATCTAACTTTATTGCAGGAACTATATTTATCATTCCAACAGCTGTATTTTTTAGACGCTTTAGAAGTATGAAGGGACTTTTTATAGGATTAACAATTGGTACTTTATTGATGACAATCGTTATGAGCATTTTAAATTATTATGTCTTTATGCCAGCTTATACATTATTTTTAAATATGCCAGCAATGTCTCAAGAGTCACTAAAACAGCTTGTTGTCGCAGCTATATTACCTTTTAACTTAATAAAAGGGGTAATTGTTGCAATCTTACTCGCAGCATTAATTTCAAAAATTAAAACATGGTTAACAAATCAATTACTAATCCATTAAAAAGGTTTTTATAAATTGTTTCTTACAGTAATAAAGTTATTTAACGAACCTAGTCAAAAGAAAAAAACCTCAGATTTATCGGAGGTTTTTTCTTTTTATTTTTTAATGGGCTCGTCTGATACAATGAAACCCCAGCATCTATTCAAATTTTAATGCGTCACCATCAAATTTTTCATCTGCAATTTTAATTGAATCTGTTGGACAACCTTCATATGCGTCCATCATATCTTCTTCAAGTACTTCTGGAACTTCTACTATACCTTGGTTATCATCTAAGGTAACGTAAGCGATACCTTCATCATCATAATCATAAATATCTGGTGCAGCAGCGCCACATGCACCACATGCGATGCAAGTGTCCTTGTCTACGATTGTATATTTTGCCATTTAAAACAAACCTCCTGATAAGATTAATACCATATGTTCATATGATAGTACTTAAATAATGAATTCAAGTAATACATATTGTATTACTTTACAGTGCCTAACTAGTATTGTAAATCGGATTTTTGGACTTTTCAATAAAAAAACGTTGGTTATGTTGCTTTTCACAAAATTTCCATTGTTAAGGTCATGCTATTAGCTAAGATGGAACCTAAGGATAAAGGTCGACAAATCTTGTTCATTTGAAAGTCTATATTCAAAATAATATGTGTCTGACTTGTTAAAAGTGATGAAGAAATTATACATAATAGTAAACGTACGTCAGTAAATTTGATAAAATAAAGGTGTATCGAAAATTGTCAAACATTGTAGGTGATAAAATGAACAATAGTTATTTACATATCGTCCTACTTCATTGTCTAAGTCAATTTAAAGGAGAACGAACTGTCTCTGCTATTTATCATTTACTTAATGGGAAAAAATCTTCACAAACAATTCAAGATGGCAAACTTTTTAATTTATCTATGATGTTTGGCCTATTTCCTAAATTATCAAGAAATTTGGTTATAACACATTGTGAGGATTTGGTTAAAGCGCAATTAATAAAAGAAAAAGAAGAACAACATTTTGTTCTAACGACACAAGGAATTTCGTATCTGAAGGATTGTTTGGCAGCAAAGCCATTTCCTACTCACCTCAATGGATGGGTATATGGTGATACAAGTCGCATTTTCTGGAGGAGAATTTCCTTACTCATTCAAGTTTTGTCGAATTTTGTTTATAAAAATACGAATTATTTACCAATTACAAAAAATCAGGAAGATTTATTTTGGGTGAAAAAATTTATTAAGGATAACCGAAATCAAGCAGAGGTTCTTGTTAATCAATTATATAGTGAGTTACATCAGTCGATACAAATGTCATCAGAAAGACATGCAGAAATTTTTATTCGTAGATTAACTTCAAACAATAGAATTGGTGAAACCTTTGAGCAAATCGCTTTAATGATGAAGGATGACCCGACCTATGTCTATTTGGAATTTTGGAACGTCGTACATTTTATTATTCAGCAAATTCAAGAAAAACCAGAAGAATATAAGATTTTTAATGAGGTAACGAAGGACGTTCAATTGAAAACTACACTCACTGCTTCAACAGAAGTTACTTTTTCATATTTAGAAACAGGAGCAAGTATTCAGGAGATAGCACGTTTACGTGGATTAAAGGAAAGTACAATAGAGGATCATATCGTAGAGATAACTTTGCACGATCAAACGTATACACCTGACAATTTTTTAACAGAGGCTGATTACCATTTAATAAAAAATGCAATTGATACTATTCAAACACATCGTTTAAAACAAGTAAAAGAATACTTAAACGATCAATATAGCTACTTTCAAATTCGTTTAGCTTATGCTTTGATCGGGAGGTACGAATGAAAAACAACCTACAACAAATCCTTAATACCCATTTTCGTTTAAAAGATTTTAGACCAGGGCAAAGTGAAATTATTCAGTCAGTTCTTAACGGAAATGATGTTGTTGCGATGCTACCGACTGGAGGTGGGAAATCTCTTTGCTATCAGCTCCCAGCATATATATTACCTGGAGTCGTACTGATCGTATCCCCCTTACTTTCGCTTATGGAGGATCAGGTTGAACAAATAAAATTAAGAGGGGAAAAAAGAGTTATTGCCTTAAATAGTACAGTCCCTTTTATGAAACGAAAAGAAACTTTAGATCATTTATATTCGTATCGATACATATTTGTATCTCCTGAAATTTTACAAAATGAGTATGTATTTAAGGCATTGAAAAAGATAAAGATTTCTTTATTTGTAGTTGATGAAGCCCATTGTATATCCCAGTGGGGACATGATTTCCGCTTAGACTACTCTAAATTAGGCTTAATAAGGAAACAACTTAATTCTCCGCCTTGTTTAGCCTTAACTGCAACAGCAACAAAGGAAGTTATAAAAGATATTCAAGAAATATTACAGTTCAATGAAAAAAGTGAAAAGTTTATTTATTCGATAGATCGACCAAATATTGCTCTAATGATAAAACCTATATCGTCAATTGATGAAAAAATAGATGAAGTTCATCGGTTAGTACAAGCTTTAAAAGGTCCTGGGATTATTTATTGCTCTAGTCGATTATGGGCAGAACGGTTAGCTGAAATATTGATAGATAAAGGAATAAGAGGTGTAGGTTATTATCATGGGGGAATGGACCCAGAGCAGAGGATATTGATCCAACAACAATTTTTATATGACCAGCTTCGCCTAGTTTGCTGTACAAATGCCTTTGGAATGGGAATAAACAAGCAAAATATCCGTTATGTTATACATTTCCATTTCCCATCTCAGATTGAATCATATATGCAGGAAATTGGCAGAGCAGGTCGTGATGGATTACCGAGTATTGCAATAACGCTACTAACCCAATCCGATTATGAAATTCCAAAGTCACTCGTTGAATCTGAATTTCCTACGTATGAAAAATTGTATCGACTTGTATATGACGTTTTAAGTAATACGAACGAATTACCATCATTTGAATTCATAAGTGAAAAAATCGGATTAACTGAAACGCAGTGGCGTTATACTGAAAATTATGTAGAAAAGCTTAAACCATTGGGATTCGAGCCCGATAAAATCATTGCACTTATTTGGAAGGAAATAGAAAATAGGTTAGCGATAAAACATGAAAAACTAAGCAAGATGATTGGCTGGTTAAACACAAATGAATGTAGACGGAAAAAATTGTTATCATATTTCGATGAAGATTTACAACAAAAACCAGTAAATTGTTGTGACCACTGTGGCGTTGATTTTTCAAGCTTTGAAGAAACAACCGTTCCTCTATTACTTGAAAATGAGAGGAAAATGGATTGGGAACATGAATTGAAGGTGATATTTCGTAAAGTGAGTGAGAGTTAGTTGTTTAAAAATCAAAGCGAACAAATCAAACAATTATCAGATAAACAGGTTCTTCAAAGTTTATATTTTACGCAATTTTTATTAATAATTATATCCATTGTAATGAGTATTTTCTTATTCAAAGATAGAAATGACTTTTTGAAGGTATGGGAATATAAGGATAATGACTTTTTACTATTTGGTTTCATTACTGCACTAATTGTCATAATTATAGATTATATCATGATGAAGTTATTACCTTCCCATTTGCTTGATGATGGTGGAGTGAATGAAAAAATTTTCAAAAACCGAAATGTTCTGCATATAATTTTTTTAACTGCTCTAATTGCCTTTTCTGAGGAATTGTTGTTCCGCGGAATAATTCAAACGCATTTCGGGCTATTGATTGCTAGTCTTATTTTTGCGATTTTACATTTTAGATATGTAACAAAAATCGTTTTGTTTATCATGGTTGTTGCAGTTAGCTTTTTTTTAGGTATTGTTTACGAACTGACAAATACGATCTATTCAACGATGATAGCACATTTTATTATTGATTTAGTATTTGCGATTCAAATTAGAAGGAAGTTTCTTAAAGGGGTGAAAAGAGATAATGAGTGATTATAATAAAAGCCCTGATCAAGCAGAAAATTTACGTTCAAGAATGATTGATGAATATAAAGAGATAAATGGTGCATATCCATCTAGAAGCGAAGTGCACAATGAAAAAGCGAAAAAAGCTAAGCAGAAAAAGAGATATCCATTAATTAGCTTTTTGGGAGGAGTGTTTATTCTCTTACCTGCATTAGTATTGATATTATTTCTCTATTACGGAAAAGATGGGAAGATATTAACAGAAGACAATGATTCTCCTAATGGAGAAACCGTTTATATTCCAAGTGGAAAATCATCAAATCTAGATGTTGAAGATGAGCAAGAATCAGCTCCATCTTTAATTGAAGAAACAACTTCTACAGAAGAAATTTCTCCTACAGAAGAAACTGGAGAAGTCGAAGAGAAAACAAATGAAACAAACACAACTGATACAAGGGAAAAAGAAGAGGAAACACATGTTGAAAATAAAACGGATGAAAGTTCAAAAGTAGAAGATAAGACGGGAATATCAACAGAAAATGAAAATGATATACAATATAAAGAAGTTAAAACACATACTGTTGGACCAGGTGAGACATTATTTAATATCGCGATTAAATATTATAATAGTCGCACTGGTGAGGATATTATTCGTCAATATAATGGGATTAATGGAAATGAAATTTATGTTGGACAGGAGCTGAAAATCCCTATTCGATAATTTTATCAAGTCAGTCGGTTAATTCATATCTATTTGGACGACCTCATACAATGGTATAAAGACCTTTGTAGAGGGGATGTGTTGAAAATCGAAACAAAAATTCAGCAGCTAAACCATCATACAGATGAGCCGACAAAAAAAATGCTTCAAAATTTAGTAGAGCGTAAAAGAAAATTCGAAGCGTATAAACGGAAATGTTTTCAAACTCAATTTATGACATTCGTTTTATTAATGGGCTATATCGTATATTTATATTCGTTTATTATAAAACCGAACGGTGGAGAGCTTGCAATGATTTTTCATTTAATTTTTGATAATTCCTTGCATACATTTATTATTTTAGTAATTGTTGCTGGGTATGCTACCGCTCAATATTTTAAAAAGAAAGAAGATAAATCAGAAACGGAGTATCATAATCTAAGATGTGAAGTTATTAGAAAAAGCAAAGATTTATGGCATAAACCTTCACAATGGCAAAATAGGCATGAAGTTTATACGATGATGAAAAATGAGTTTGATATTAATCTGTTTCATGAAAGTAAATAGGAAATACTAAATAATAATAGGCACGGACCGACTCAAACTGAGTTGGTCTATTTTTTATGCGAATCTCCAAAATATGCTATTATATGGTTTATTAGCTTATTTGAGAAAAAGTCAGGGGGCAAAATATAATATGATTATTTTTATCGTTTTTTTAATAATAGGAATGCTTTTATTTATTTTGATGATGTATCGAAACGGCCTAGAAAATAACCTGACAAAACATACATTCACTTTTGAGCATCTGCCAAAGAGCTTTTCTCCGCTCAAAATCTTTTTTATTTCAGATATTCATCGTAGGGTAATATCATCGAGCTTACTTGAGCAAGTACCGAACTCTATTGATTTGGTCATAATTGGTGGAGATTTGTCTGAATCAGGTGTTCCACAAAAAAGGATAGAGGAAAATATAAAAATGCTTCAAAATATTGCTCCTACATATTTTGTATTTGGCAACAATGATTATGAAATTGGGAAAGAAAATCTTGAAAAATGGTTAAAGAAATATCATGTTATATTGTTAAATAATACATCAAAGAGCTTGACAACAAATAGTGGAGAAACCATATATCTTATAGGTGTAGAAGATATGAGCGAGGAAAAAGATAGATTAGATTTAGCGTTGGATAATGTACCGCAAAAAGCCTTTAAACTACTCATAAGTCACAATCCTGATATATATCAAAAAGTGGAAAAACAAGATGAAATAGCTTTGATTCTAAGTGGACACCAGCATGGAGGACAAATCCGTTTGTTTGGATATGGCTTATATAAAAAAGGGAAGGTTCATAGATTAAAAAAATCAATTTTATTAATAAGTAATGGATATGGGACTTCAGGTCTCCCTCTGCGACTTGGAGCACCAGCGGAAGCACATTACATCGAAATAAGAAATAAATTGGAGTATAAATAATATGTTCGGTTACATTTAACATTATTGGAGCGTAAGGACAAGACTCAAGCGAGAAGTGTGAGATTAGGTGTTACCCCTCCCTTAGCGAGCGCTGCACGAGAAAATGAATAATCATAACGACTTCTTATGAAAAGTAACGAATTTCACGAAAATAGCCATTAAAAAATAACAAAAATATAGTGTGAAAATTGATTATAGGAAGAAATAGGATGATGTTTTACAAGTTTGAATGCTTGTCTAATTTTAGAACAGAGTGTAAACTGTAAAAAAATATTAGAACCATCTCATATAAAATTCATATGATGATTTTATATAGAGCGTTCTGACGGCAGGAGGGTATGGGATGCGGCTAGAGCGACTGAACTATGACAAAATAAAAATTTTCTTAACAACTGATGATTTAAAAGACAGAGGTCTAACAAAAGAAGATCTTTGGAAGGATTCGTTAAAAGTTCATCAACTTTTTAGGGATATGATGAATGAAGCAAGTGAAGAATTGGGATTTAAGGCGCATGGACCAATCGCTGTCGAAGTATATTCACTTCATGCTCAAGGGATGGTTGTAATCGTTACAAACAGCCAAGCTGAAAATGAAATAGATGAGGATTTCTCGGATGATTATATCGAGATGCAAGTGAAACTAGATGAAAACTTTGATATCATTTATGAGTATGATTCATTTGAGGATATTATCCAATGTGCAAAGTATTTAGTACATCTCCAGATTAATGGCGGTATGATTGTAAACTATAACAATAAATTCTATTTATTATTAAATGACAATCAAGACATAAATATTGACAATTTGGTGGCGATATTGGCTGAATATGGAAGTCCATCAACATTAACCGTCCATAGGCTAAAAGAATATGGAAACATTATTATGAAAGATCATGCAATCAAAACAATTAAGCATTATTTCTTATAATAAACTTTTGACCCAATTTATGAACTTTTAACGAGGGTATTTAGGAAATACATGTGGCTGATAAGGAGAAACGCTTCTCTGTTCAGCCACATTTTTATATGAAGGAGGAAAGGATTTTTTTTGTTTTTATAGAAATATTCTCTATATATAATAATAAATATTAATTAAGGTTAGTTGGGATTACGATAGTCTATAAGAAACAAATGAAATCGCTTGCAGTTAAAACGGTTAAATCTCATAATATTGTTTTTTCTTCTTTGCATAACCATTTATAAAGTGTATACTATTGTCTGAAGGTGGACATTCTTTCATTTACTGATAAGATTTAGGAGGTTAGCTTAAATGGTAGCCGAGAAAAGCACCAGTGATAAGAACGATAAACTCGATGTGTTGAAAGCTACACAAACAGTGATACATAATGCTCTTGAGAAACTTGGGTATCCAGAAGAAGTATTTGAGTTATTAAAAGAACCACTAAGATTGTTAACAGTCAAAATACCTGTAAGAATGGACGATGGTTCTGTAAAAATCTTTACTGGCTATCGTGCACAGCATAATGATGCAGTTGGACCGACCAAGGGTGGTATTCGGTTTCATCCGAATGTAACAGAAAAGGAAGTGAAAGCACTTTCTATTTGGATGAGTTTAAAATGTGGAATTGTTGATTTGCCATATGGTGGTGGTAAAGGTGGAATCGTTTGCGATCCTAGAGATATGTCATTTCGTGAGCTTGAACGTCTAAGTCGAGGATATGTTCGGGCAATTAGTCAAATTGTTGGACCAACTAAAGATATTCCTGCACCAGATGTGTTTACGAATTCTCAGATTATGGCATGGATGATGGATGAATATAGCCGCATCGATGAATTTAACTCCCCAGGATTCATAACAGGAAAACCGTTAGTCCTTGGTGGGTCTCATGGTCGTGAATCAGCAACCGCTAAGGGTGTTACAATTTGTATACGTGAAGCTGCAAAGAAAAAAGGTATTGAGCTTGAAGGAGCTAGAGTTGTAGTACAAGGTTTTGGTAATGCTGGTAGTTATCTATCAAAATTTATGCATGACGCTGGGGCTAAAATTGTTGGTATATCGGATGCCTATGGTGGACTCTATGATCCTAATGGATTAGATATAGATTATTTATTAGATCGGCGAGATAGCTTTGGAACGGTGACGAAGTTATTTAATGATACAATAACAAATAAGGAATTGCTCGAACTTGATTGTGATATCCTTGTTCCTGCTGCGATTGAAAATCAAATTACTGAAGAAAACGCCGCAAACATTAAAGCAAGTATCGTTGTTGAAGCAGCAAATGGGCCAACAACGTTAGATGGTACAAGAATTCTTTCAGAACGTGGAATCTTATTAGTACCAGATGTATTAGCGAGTGCTGGAGGCGTAACAGTTTCATACTTTGAATGGGTTCAAAATAATCAAGGTTATTACTGGTCAGAAGAAGAAGTTGAAGAGAAATTAGAACAGGTAATGGTTAAATCATTTAATAACATATATGAAACAAGTCAAAATCGTCGAGTAGATATGCGTTTAGCCGCTTATATGGTTGGTGTTCGCAAAATGGCAGAGGCTTCAAGATTTAGAGGCTGGATATAAAATTTGCAAGGATACTGTAAATCTTCTATCATTATTGATAGAAGATTTTTTATTTGGAATAATTGGTAATATAAATGAACAGATTTTTTGGTACAGGAGTGAAAGTTCTTGATAAAAGAAGAAACAATTATTATTGGCGGTGGTCCTTGTGGATTATCAGCTGCAATTGAAATAGCCCAACTAGGCTATAAACCGTTAGTTATTGAAAAAGGAAACATTGTTAATGCAATATATCATTATCCTACACATCAAACTTTTTTTAGTTCAAGTGAAAAGCTTGAAATAGGGGAAGTGCCATTTATTACAGAAAATCGTAAACCAGTGCGGAATCAGGCTTTAGCCTATTATCGAGAGGTTGTTCGAAGAAAACAAATTCGTATACATTCATTTGAAAAAGTGGAGAAAGTAGAAAAAGGTAATAGTTATTTTACTGTTTTTACTAATAAGCAAACATATGAGACAAAACAAGTTGTAATTGCAACAGGCTATTACGACCACCCAAATTATATGAATGTTCCAGGAGAGAATTTACCAAAGGTTTTTCATTATTTTAAAGAGGGGCATCCTTATTTTGATAAGGATGTTGCTGTGATTGGTGGCAAAAATTCAAGTGTAGATGCGGCTTTGGAGCTTGTAAAGGCAGGTGCGAGAGTAACTGTGCTTTACCGTGGAAATGAATATTCATCAAGCATTAAACCTTGGATATTACCAGAATTCGAATCTCTTGTGCGTAACGGAACGATAACGATGGAATTTAATGCAAATGTAGTGGAAATTAAAGAACATGAATTATCCTATGAAGTGAATGGAGAAACGAAAACAATTGTGAATGATTTTGTCTTCGCGATGACTGGATACCATCCTGATCATCAATTTTTAAAGGCAATGGGAGTAGAGATAGATTCTGAAACAGGACGTCCGATATTTGATCCTGAAACAATGGAAACAAATATTAAGGGGATTTTTATTGCAGGAGTTATTGCAGCCGGAAATAATGCTAATGAAATATTTATCGAAAATGGGCGTTTTCACGGACAACTCATCTACGAAGCATTAAAAAGTCGAAAATAAGATGGTAATTGAAACTGTAGTATTCTAAAA
>NZ_CADEPK010000168.1 GCF_902829255.1 Metabacillus niabensis
CTAATATTGCTTATTGTTTACATTAAAAGGGGGAACTATTCAACGTCGATATTCTTATAATATTTTCTTAAAGATAAATAGATAATTAGGCCAAGAACCGGAAAACTAAACAGCATAAGTCCTATAAACAAAGAAAACACGGGGTGTTTGCGGTGTTTCATTGCATCACGATAGCCCCATACTGCAGTTCCAAGGACAAAAACAAGAAACAAAATAACAAAAATAATTAAGATCATTTCTATCTTCATATGAATCACTCTCTTCTCACCTTTATAAAAAAAGAGTAATTCAAACAGGAAATATTTTCAATATGTATTCTTATGATAATACGACGAAAAGAACAAATAGAACATACCTTTACACCTTTTTATAAATGGCTGTTTTCGTAAACTTTGTTGCTACAGTGTAGAACGTTAGTGGTTGATTCCTCGTGCAGTTCTCATCCTTCCTACGGATGGATGGTGAGTCTACTCAGGTATAAACTTGCTTTGGTCTTACCTCTTGCTCGCATCCAACAGAAGTCTCGTAATCAGCTCCAAACAACCTTTACAGTGCTTGGCTTTAATAACCAACAATATTTTAGAAAAGAGCCTTATAAATAAAAGGTTAAGTACAGGGTTTAATGAAATAGCCTTGTGCTGTTTCATTTGTTTTCCTTAACTCCTGTCGTTTTCTATGTGTACTCACATACTGTACATCCGAAAATGAGGCACCCTTTGGTTTTTCAGTTAGTTTGATAGGATGTTTCTTAATATATGCAAGCCGTTCTTCCTCAGTCATATACCAAGTTTTTACGTTTCCACACATAAACTATTCTCCTTTCTATTAAATTCTATTCATTTTATGTGTCACCTGTTTTCTTAAGTTAATTCTTTTATCCCTAATTAGTTGTCTTATTTTGAACACAATCATTGATTTTCTAGTATAGTTCATTTTATAACCTCTAATCCATCTTCTGATCGTTTTTTCATGCACACCCAGTAAAGCAGCTAATTCAGCTTCCTGGAGTTTAAAAGTTTTTAAAACAGTTTGAATCATTTCTGAGAAGTGTTTGTCCATTTAACCCTTACCTCACTAAGTTGTATATTTCACGGAACCATTTCCCAATGAAAAAATATATATTTACAATACCTCTTATTCATAAAAACAATTTCCTCTTACAAATCTCTTAAATTGTACTTACGCTCCAATAATATTTTCATTATAAAGAACATCTTAATCATGCTATCTAAATCTTTTACGCCCCCTATACTTTTTAGGGTGAATGGATTATAAACATGAGAGCCAAGGTTATTTATAACTCTCGAGTTTAAATGATTATTTAGAGTTTAAAAAATGACAGTTATTACTCTCAAAAATGTTCATTTTGACAAACACTTAAAAATTTTTTAGAAATAAAGGAGTAACGGTTACTTTCATAAAAAAAACGTCACCTACAATTTCATATCTTATAGACATGAAGATGTAGATAACGTTTTACACAATAATATAAATGATTACTTAAGGAATCATTTATTATAATACTTGTTCATTTGCTAATACTTCATCTGTATGATCAACTATCCTTTTAGATGGAATGATATGGAATATAATATTTAACAAAATAGCCGTCACACTTCCAATAACGATTCCACTATTTGTTAGTATCTTTACAGACTCAGGTAATCCTGCAAAAATACCAGGCACAACAGTTACTCCTAATCCTAAACCAACAGAACAAGCAATAATAATTAGATTTTCCTGTGATGTAAAATCAATTTGTCCAAGCATTTTCATTCCATATGCAATAACCATACCAAACATTACGATCATAGCTCCGCCAAGTACAGATGACGGTATAACTGTTGCAAGAGCTGCAATTTTTGGAACTAAACCTAGACCGATTAACATAATTGCTGTAGTATATATAACTTTGTTCGTTTTAATACCTGTCATTTGTAAAAGCCCAACATTTTGTGAAAAAGTAGTATATGGGAATGCATTAAATATCGCACCTAATGTATACGCAAGTCCTTCAGCACGATATCCTCTTGCCAAATCTTTATCATCAATTTTTTTATTACAAATATCTCCTAGTGCAAAATATACACCTGAAGATTCGACCATACTTACTATCGCAACAATGGTCATCGTAATAATTGGTGTAATTTCAAAGCTTGGTGTACCGAAATAAAATGGTTTTCCTATATTAAACCAAGAAGCATCTCTTACTGGCTGTAAATCGACTAATCCCATAAAGCTTGCAATAATTGTTCCTATAATAATCCCAATCAAGATTGAAATAGAACGAACAAACCCTGTAAAAAAGCGATTAAGAAGTAAAATAATTATGAGTACAGTGAATGCCAAGATAAGGTTTTCGATTGAGCCAAAATTCGCGCTCCCTTCACCACCGGCCATATTATTCATAGCAACTGGAATTAAAGTGACTCCTATTATAGTTACAACCGAACCGGTAACAACAGGAGGAAAAAACTTAACTAATTTTCCAAAAATGCTTGAAATAAGAATAACGATAATTCCTGAAATTAAAACAGCACCATAAATACTTGTTACACCATATTCATTTCCGATTGCAATCATTGGTCCTACAGCAGTAAAAGTACAACCTAAAACAACCGGAAGACCTATTCCAAAGAAACGATTTTTCCAAACTTGGAGAAAAGTAGCTACCCCACACATAAAAATGTCGATTGCTACTAAATATGTTAATTGGTGCCCTGATAAACCTATACCACTTCCAACAATAAGTGGAACTACGATAGCACCAGCATACATTGCAAGTACATGTTGAATTCCTAATGATAAATTCTTGAAAATATTCATACTGTTACCTCCTGAGCATCTTCAACAAAGCTTACCTTTCCCTTTGTTAGTGATTGAATTCTTGCTAAAGATTCTACTCGATAGCCTAAGTTTTTTAATTCCGCTGCACCTTTTTGGAATGATTTTTCTATGACAATTCCAATTCCTTGTACAGATGCTCCAGATTGGTTTACTAAATCAATAAGTCCTTTTGCAGCTTCACCATTTGCCAGAAAATCATCAATAATAAGGACACGATCGGTAGATGATAAGTATTGAGACGATATCGCAATCATATTTTCCTCTTGTTTTGTAAAAGAATATACTTTTGATGTAAGCAAATGATTTGTTAATGTTAATGATTTTCTCTTTCTAGCAAAAACCACTTTAATTCCAAGCTCTAATCCGGCCATAACAGCTGGAGATATACCAGAGGATTCAATTGTTACAATTTTTGTAATCCCTTCGTTTTCAAACCTCTTAGCAAATTCTATACCTATTTCTTTCATTAGTATCGGATCAATTTGGTGATTTAAAAATGAATCAACCTTTAAAACTCCGTCAGAAAGAACTATACCTTCATTTTGAATTTTTTCTCTAAGTAGTTTCATAATCTTCCCCCTAACGATTTTTACAGATGATGACACGTAATTTATTATCTTTTATTATAGAAACCACTAATATGGACCGTAAATATTAGATGAGTTGCTCTTTTCCATTTAACACTCTGTTTAAATTGGTTGTTGATTTCCGCTCAATTCAACGAAGCACATAAAAAAGGCGGCATTGCTTCAACTATAAGTGAAGCAATGCCGCCTTTATATGGGGATTTCTCTCCATAATTAAACGAACGTTGACCTCACTCATAGTCGAATAATTTACGGTTATTCGGTAGAAACTTGTGGGCCATATTCCCACGATTATATGAGTGGTTAATGTAATTAAGATGAATTATAACAAGAATCATCGGTTTTGGAAATACTTTTTCGACAAAAATACGAACTTTATTTAATGGAATTATTTGAATATTCGTGATTGTTGATGTTTTATTATAATAATTGATAAATTGTTCGATATTTCTCCTCGAGATAATCGATTAAATATTGTGCATTCAATCCTTCTCCAGTTACATCCTTAACTATTTCTAAAGGCTTCTTAGTTTTACCATACTGATGAATATTATTAGTTAACCATTCCTTAATAGTTGAAAAATCTCCATCCTCGATACGCTTATCTAAATCAGGATATTCCCTTTCCATCGCATGCTTAAATTGGGCAGCGTACATATATCCTAACGCATATGAAGGAAAATAGCCAAAGCTCCCTCCCGCCCAGTGGACATCCTGTAAAACACCTTGTGCATCATTTGGTGGTGTTATGCCAAGATATTCTTGATACTTTTCATTCCATAACACCGGTAATTCCTCGACGGAAATCTCATCATTAAAGAGTGCCTTTTCAATTTCATATCGAATCATAATATGTAATGGATATGTTAATTCATCTGCTTCAATTCGGATTAGAGATGGTTTTGATTCATTAATTGCTTCATAAAACTCCTGTAAATCAACACCGTTAAATTGTTCAATCGAAAAATCCTTTAATGTATTAAAATAGCGTTCCCAAAAGCCTTTGTTACGACCGATAAAATTTTCATAAAACAGTGATTGTGATTCATGAATTCCCATTGAAGTCCCGCTACATAAAAAAGTACCTTCTAATGTTTTCGAGATATTTTGTTCATAGATGGCATGACCGCATTCATGAATCGTTCCAAAAATCGCTGTTCTAAAATCATTTTCATCATACTTCGTTGTTACTCTAACATCTCCACGATTTAACGTAATCTCAAATGGGTGAACTGTTTCATCTAATCTCCCAGCTGAAAAGTCATAACCTATTTCACGAAGTAGATATTCACTAAGCTTTCTTTGTTTTTCTTTTGAAAAAAAGCAAGATAAAAATTCAGTATTTGGCTTGTGACTAGCATCAGAAATCTGTTTGACGAGCGGAACTATTTTTTCACGGACTTGAGCGAAAACTCGATCTAGTACTTCCACCGTCATTCCAGGCTCATATTCATTTAATAATGTATTATATTTATTTCCTTTATATCCCCAATAGGAAATCAACTTTTTGTTATAGTCGACAAGCTTTTGTAGGTATGGAGCAAACATTTGAAAATCATCCTTCTCTTTTGCCTCTTCCCATACAGATTCTGCCTTTGAACAGAGAGTGACATAATCTTGATATTCCTTTGGTGGAATAACTTTTTTCTTATTATACTCTTCTTTTAGTAGTTCAATAGCCTTTTGTGTATGTGGCTGTATAGATTTAAATAAATCAGCTTGGGATAGAGTCGTTAAATACTCATTCATTTTATCTGAAATAAGCATTTGAAAAGCTTCTGTTGAAAGCATTCCGATTACTTCTGAGCGTTGTTCAATTCCCTTCTTTGGTGCACCTGTACGTAAATCCCAATACATAACGTTAATAGCCTCATCATATGCTTGCATTTTTTTTATGTAATCTAAAAAATCTTTCTCTAACTGTTCCATTTACATCACACTCATTTCTTTAAATTATCTTGCTCTGTAAATCTTATTTGTTAATTTTAGCTAAAGGTGTTCTGTTCGCTTTCCGCGGGAAGTCCCTTGTGGCTCCCCCCTTGGGAGTTGTTTTATGTACAATAATCAAAGTTCTAAGAAATCAACAATAAGCCTTAACATAGCATTTTTATTTACTATTATCT
>NZ_CADEPK010000169.1 GCF_902829255.1 Metabacillus niabensis
TTCATTACACTTACAACTTCACCTTCAGTAAGTCCTAATTCATTTGCAATTTCTTTTGAAGATACATTTCTTAAATGCTTTTGTTCTAATTTATCAATTGTAGCTTCTACTTTTTTCGCCTTTTCTCTTGAGCTTCGGGGTAACCAATCCTCTTTTCTAAGGCCATCAATAATTGCCCCCCTCACCCTGAATGATGCATACGTATCAAATTTTAAATCACGATTTGGATCAAACTTCTCCAACGCATCATATAAACCAAATAGGCCAAGACTCATTAAATCATCTTTGCTTACACTTTTAGGTAAACCAACAGAAATACGTTGTACATGATAAGAAACAAGGGGCATGTATTTTTTGATAAGAACATTACCTGCATGTGTATCACGTAAATTAATCCATTTTTGCCATATCACTTGTTCTTCAGTCATTGTAGCTTGCACTGATATGATCCCCCTAACTAACAATTATGAACGTATTCCTACTAAATCCTCTATACATAAAAGAATGATAAAACTATTAAATGTTTATATTAATTTCGTACCCTGATTAACTGTTCTTATCATTAATTCACATGATTTCGGATTAAATTCAATCGTTCTTCCACTATTTCCGCCAACATCTTCACTTATAAGTCTAATATTATATTTTCTCAATTGTTGTTTAATTGCCTCAACATTTCTTGGACCAATCCTCATCAAATCACTAGATGTTTGGAATTGAAACATTTGTGCCCCACCAGCCATTTTTGCCTGTAAATTCCTCTCTCTTGCTCCTGCTTTAATTAATCTGCTTATTAACTCTGGTATGGCAGTATCCGCGTATTTAGCAATGTTGACATTCGTTTTGTTTGCTAAGACTGAGTCAGGTAGCATAATATGTGCCAAGCCTGCTAATTCATTTGTTTTATCAAATAATATTAAGCCTACACACGATCCTAAACCAGAAGTTCTTATTAGATTAGGTGCTTTTACAATATTTAAATCCGCTATACCTACTTTAACTAGTTCGATAGATTCACACATCATCATGAACACCTAAAGCTGAAAAGAGCGTTTTAAATGAATCAGGATCAGGAAGGAGGAAGAAATGACCTTTTACTATGTCGGTTTCCGAATGAATATCTTGCTCTTTAATAATTGTATCAATGACAATTGCATAATCACTTACTTGTGATAATTCAATTAACCCATAGCTTATGACTGCTCCAAACATATCGATAGAAAGAGCAGGTACTGAAGGGAATATCGATAGTTCTGTTAAATCAGATAAAGCAGATAGATAGGAGCCTGTTAAAATATTACCAAGCTCTTGAAATGCAGATAAACCAAGCTCATCATACTTTGACTGAAAGGTAAATTCATCATCAGAAATTAACTGCTTAATAAAATGTTCCGCTTGTTCAATACTTAAGACAAAAAACAATGAGCCAGGAATGTCTCCTTCGATGCGCAGAAACACGCTTGCAATTACTACTTCTGGCCCTCCTACCCACTCCATTAATTCATTAAACGATACAACTTTTACATTAGGCACATTCATATCAATCTTTTTATTTAGTAATTTAGAGAGAGCAGTCGCAGAATGGCCTGCCCCTATATTGCCTACCTCTTTCAAAACATCTAATTGCTTAGACGATATACTGCTTATATAGTCCATTACTCATTCACCTACACATTGAGTAAAGAACGATTTTGATTCAAATTTAATATTTCGTCTAAATCAAGCATAACAATTAATCTTTTATCAAGTTTTGCTACACCTTTGATATAATCAATTTCAATTGCCCCAACAACTTCAGGTGGAGGTTCAATCATATC
>NZ_CADEPK010000170.1 GCF_902829255.1 Metabacillus niabensis
AAAGATGGTTACGCTGTAACTTATCTTGCACAAAAAGGTAAGAAGAAAACTATACGTATGCATAGATTAATAATGGATGTTTTACTTTATCCTAATATTGAGATTGATCATATTAACGGAGAAAAGAATGATAATCGAGTATGTAACCTCAGAAGATGCATTAAGGGCAATGATGTAGATAATCAAAGTAATCAAAAAGTTTATTTTAATTTACCTGACATTGTTGATGTCTTTGTACATCCACGATTCGGAAATTATATGATGGAAGTTTCAAATGCATTTTATAGAAAAGTGAACATTCCATATTTTACCTTTGAATCATTACTCAAAGATAGAAAGTTGCTATATGAAAATGGTATTGATGATATACTCCCATTAATACTAGAACGAAAGGTTCTTGCAATATCTAAGATGCTAAACTATTTAGATGAGCATGGAGAACACCATATATTTCTGAAACAATTATTGCATCATTTTAATGAAAAAAGAGCGGAAGCGAGAGAAGAAATAGATAATAATAAATTTCAAGAGATGCTGGTATTTCATAAATTGAAAATCGAAGATCTTGAAGAAGATAGACTATACATTATGGCGAATGGTGATGTGTTAGTTAAACCTAGTCATAAAAGTAGTAAAGAGAAATTTGAAAATAATCACTCTTTAGCTGTATTTGAAAGTGATTTACAAGGAAATCATCTATTTGTACAGGATGGAATGGATGGTGGCTTAGTATGAAACTAATGCTTGATGAATTTCAATTCAATCAAAAACCTCAAGGGTATGAGATTGGTTTAATAAATAATCGAATAATTAAACATCCTGTTGATATTGATGTTAGTCAATTAGCGAATGAAATAATAAATGGTAAGACATTTACACCAGCGACATTTAAATATGTTGCTGGTGAACTAAAAAGGTCGAAAGCCAACTGGGCATCTCAGGAAATAGTAGCTTTAGATTTTGATGAAGGTCTTACGATTGAAGAGGCTTTAAAAGATACATTCTTTCAAGAGCATGCTTCATTCCTCTATACCACGTTCAGTCATACTGAAGCAGTTAATAAGTTTCGTGTGGTATTCGCATTAGACAGACCAGTTAATGAGTATACGCAATTTGAATCAATCATTAGCTTTTTATTAAATAAATATCCATATGCTGATCAGTCCTGCAAAGATGGAAGTAGACTATTCTTTGGAGGGAATCAACTTTATGACTTCAATTATGATAATAGGTTGAATGTAGATGACATAATTCTAGAAACCCCTTTGCAGGACATAAAGGATAATCTAATTAATATGTCCTGCAATAGGGTTCAACACAGCCCTAAACTAGAAATAGGTAGTGTAACTGCAACAGCACGTAACATTAATCTAATAAAGAATAGAGAAATCTCTAAACTTCAATTAGTTATCAATAATAAGCCAGTTACATTAGTACCTAATGAAGTATTATCATATTTGAAAAAGCAAGATTTGAGGTTGTTGTTAGGTGTAGATACAAAAAGTAACTTTCTTGATATCTTTCATGAAGAGAGTAATCCAAGTGCTTCTATATATAAGTCACAATTAGGAAATGGTCATTGGCTTTATAAATGTCATTCTGAAAGCTATCCATTTGCAGGAACAATTCTACACGTAGTAGAAAGGCTGTTAAATTGTAATATTATAGAAGCGAGAGATTTCTTAATCAAAGTTTACAAGATAAAGGTATTTGAATCTGAAGAGATGAAAAGGTTCAAAGAATCAATTGACTTGTATAAAGAACTATTACAATCAGATGAGTTAGAAGAGATTCATCCATATTTTTATAAGGTGTTTAGTAGATATGGACACTTAAGAGA
>NZ_CADEPK010000171.1 GCF_902829255.1 Metabacillus niabensis
TCCTTTTCCATTTACTTGTCTGCGAATTAAATTTTTATATTGCTGGACTGTTACAATCTCTCCTAATTTATTCTTAAATGAGATCTGTTCATCCTTAACTTGAATATCAGTTGCATCCTTCAATTCCCGATGTAATTGAACAGTAAAAAGCTCCCATTCAAAAGGCTTTAAGTCATGTGAATGCTGTGAATGACTCATAAGAAAATGAAAAACCATTGAGAGAGAAGAAATAATAATAGCGTAAACTATGAAGGATAGTAACATGTTCAAAAAGGTATATCCTTGTTCATTTCGATAATAATAAACAAGCTTTTTTCTCTTTATTATTTGCACTCTCCCAAAAAACACATGGTTTACTATAAGCTTCTTCCTCCTCCCATTTTAATTTATAAACAATATTATCCTTTGTTAGTACTTCATCATGCATTTCAGCTTTGTGGAATGCTGCATGCTGTACTTTTTCATGAAGCAGCTTATACGCAGTAATGGATTGTTTCGTATTTACTCTTTCAATTGTTATCATGATAACTTGCGGAATTAATAAAGATGTAATAATCGTCCATATACTAAATGCTGCAAGGGTTTCTGAAAAGGAGAATCCTTTACTACAATTCTTCAATATTTAATCTCCCCTTTCCAAGATAAAAGGTGACTTTATACGTACGATTGTTATAGGTAATGAGCAAAGAGCCACTCGTCTGAATTGCTCCGCTTGCTCGAAATGTAACCCGATTTTTCATCGTACCACCTTCAATTTTTATACCTTGATGATAATTCCTAACAATTAATGCCCCCGCTAGATTACTTTGTTCAATCGTATACTGATAACGATCTCCTCTGAATAATATATAAATCGTCTCCTCATTAAGAAGAGCATATTGTTGAGCGTACATCATATCCTTTTCAAATTGATCAAAAAACGTTTCTATAATTTTAGCTTGGTGGATTGGAACTAAATTTGCTATTAGAACAAAACTCATGATACTTACGATTGAAAGTATAACTAATGCTTCTATCAAAGTATAACCTTGATTGTTACTGACCTTCTCCACTAGCAGTAACCTCTCCATCAGCACCAATAATAATGCTATTTCCATTTGGACAAACAGGAGCCTGCTCTCCCTTTAAGTAACCAGCATTAAGCAAATCATCCATCTTAGGTGTTTTATTATTGTCAATTTTATAAGCCGTAACCTGTGCTTGTACCATATTAACTAATCCTTCGCAGCCTTTCTTTTGGATTCTACTATTATGTTTTGTAACGTTTGGAATTGTAATTAGCAATAATATCGTAATAACTAGTAATACAACTAACATTTCAATTAATGTAAAACCCTTTTGATCTTTCATTTTTTCCTCCTCAAATACTTTCCATCATTTTATACATCGGCAATAACATAGATAAGTAGACAAATAATACTATGATGCCAACAAAACCATATATTGTCGGCTGTATGACCATGGTTATTCTATTCAATTTACTTTCTAGCCTTTCAATGACAAATTGACTATACATATATAGCTCTCTTGCTAATTGACCATTAGCCTGTCCGTGTAAAATAACCTGCGAGAGCTCCTTTTCATAAAAATCACGCTCATAAATTATTTGATGCAACCCTGTGCCAGCTTTTAATTTTTGAATTAGAATTTTTGCTTCAACTTGATAAAAAGGCATAATTCTTTGTTTTTCAAATGTTTTCAGGCTTTCAAAAATTGACATCCCACCAC
>NZ_CADEPK010000172.1 GCF_902829255.1 Metabacillus niabensis
AATATAAATGGATATTTATTATATGTCAACTAAAATTAAAATTAAGTTAACAAAAAGAGGTGATGTTCATGTATTTTGGTAAAAGGAGAAATAACCAGCAATCTGATAGAGTTCCACCGAATCAAAATGTAACAACAACTTTTCCAGTGTTACATTCAGGAACGATTCCATATTATGAGGATATATCAAAATGGAATTTGCAAATTTACGGTTTAGTAGAAAATCCAAAGCTCTATACATTAGAAGATATTAAATCGTTATTTCCGAAAGTAGAGCTTACAAATGATATTCATTGTGTAACAGGATGGTCGAAGCTTGATACAAGCTGGCAAGGGGTAAGAACAGCAGATCTTATAAAAGATGTGAAGATAAAAGAGCAAGCAAAATATGTGATCATTCACGCTGAAGAAGGCTGGACAACAAATGTAGCGATTGAAGATTTCTTAAAGGAAACGAGTCTTCTTGCATATGCATATAATGGTGAACCGCTAACACCTGAACACGGATATCCGCTCCGTGCTGTCCTCCCACATCTTTATTTTTGGAAGAGTGCAAAATGGGTAAGAGGTCTACAATTTACCGAAAAAAATCATCCTGGTTTTTGGGAGAGGAATGGGTATCATATGAAAGGGGACCCGTGGCTCGAACAAAGATTTAGCTTTGATTAAAAAACAAAACTCCCATCTGTAACAGATGAGAGTGATATAATCATGCTCGTTGTTTATCTATGAACTGCACAGTGCTTTTGATATTCTAGTATCAATTTATCTAATCTTTGACTTAAAGCTACTGTTTTCGGATGATTTAATCCGATAATTAAGCCGATTTCAATTAGTTCACCTTTGAGAAAATCAATCTTACTGAGTAACTGATTTTCATTAATAGAACCATTTTCAAAAATAGTATTTTCCATATCAAGGGACTCCTTTGATTTCAAAAGTACTATCATTCGATATTGGTAATTATAACAATTTATCCTAAAATTGTAAATCTCTAATTGCATATATTCGATATAGGTAGATTCGAAATTAGCATTGCTTGAATCGTATAAGAGGAGGAAAACAAATGAATTACTATATTATAACAGGTGCTTCAAAAGGATTAGGAGAAGCAATCGTAAAGGAAATGTTTATGCAAGAAAACTGTATTATCTATCTTTCAAGATCAAGTAACAGTGAGTTAGAGGAATTAGCTAAAACGAACAATGTTCAGTTATTCTATCAGTCATGTGATTTAACGAAAATCGAAGAAATAGAAGAAACAGTTAACAAAGTGTTTACTAAAATTGACTTAGTTCAAGCGGAAAAACTGACGTTAATAAATAATGCAGGAATGATCGAGCCGATTAAGCAGGTTGGTGATGCCGCTGCTAATGAGATTATCTCAAATGTTCAAGTAAATCTGTTAGCACCAATTTTATTAACGGAGTTCTTTTTGAAACAATTAAAGAGCTTTAATGGTCAAGCAGTTGTTGTCAATATTACTTCAGGGGCAGCAAATAAATCTTATTCAGGTTGGAGTACATATTGCAGTACAAAGGCAGGGTTAAATATGTTTACAAGAACTGCTGGTCAAGAGCAAGGTGCACAAGGGAATAAACGAGTGATAATTGGGTTTTCACCTGGAGTGATGGATACAGATATGCAAGGAATGATTAGAACGGCAGGAGAAGAGGATTTCGCCTCACTTCCTATGTTCAAGGAGTATCATGAGAAGGGGATGTTAAGAAAGCCGAGTTTTGTCGCAAAGATATTAGTAAATCTCATTAATTCACCTTTAGAGAATGGTCGAGTTTATGATATAAAGGAATTTCTATAATTGGTGAAAACTGAGAGAAATCTAGGATTAATTTGTTCTTTTTTAAAAATTTTGTAAAAAAGAATCGCAAAAATTGTCAACAGATGTAATAA
>NZ_CADEPK010000173.1 GCF_902829255.1 Metabacillus niabensis
TTCTTCTAATGATTGTATAAAAGCAAATGTATGTGGAGCTTTTTCAAAAAGTTCTTTATTTGTTTCGGGACTAAAATAAAACATCGCAAATGATTCAGCAAAATATTCCTCTGAATAGTTAAGATAGTATTTTTGAGATGGGAAAATTCGATTTACCTCTTGCTTCCATATTTCAATAAATATCGAATTGTCTCTTACATGATTGAAAACATATCGATCAATCGCATGAGCAATTTCATGTAATTCTAGTGAAATAGAAGTATGTCCTTTCCCATACTCACTATGACCTATTTTAGCATAAACCACCCGATCTGCACTCATACCTGGAACCGAATCCCAAGTTGGATCAGAATCTGAATATCCCCTAGGTTTTTTATCTTTTAATCTACTTAAACCATTTAATTCTGTCAGTGGTCCTTGAAATAATATAATCTTAATATTTTGCTTTTCAGCAAGCTTTAATATATTATAATCAATTTTCTCTAGATTGTTTATCATGTGTAATACTTGAGCTTCATTAAAGGCCGTATCTGGTAAATAAATCATTTCACCTAAAGCTGGTTTTTGATTAGAGAATGTTATTGAATGAAAAGTATATGTTGAAAGTTTAACACCATTTGGACTTGCATTTACTAGCTGAAATATCGGAAAAATAGGTAGAGAGATTAAAAAAATAAAGAAAATAGCTCTCTTCATGATGTACTTCCTTTCGTGATGTATAAAGATATTTATAACGGTGAAAAAATGAAATGAGGTTATTTATCAAAATAGGAGTCTACTAATACTATAGTATCATAATTTAATAGGTGATTCTATATCCAGACAATTTCCAATAAAAGCTATGTATGGCGGTGAAAATAATTAAAATATAGTGGTGGTGAGTAATGCTAACAAGCTAAGCTTAATTATTGTAAAATAAAAGCTATTCTCATAACATAATAACTAATTTCTCTAAAACTTGACCTAGCGAGCAGAAGAAGTGCGAAAAGCCTTCTATAAGTTTATATCTACTTATATCTCCATGAATCTTACCAATAGCATCATCTTTACATCACAATCATTCGAAAGAAGACAAACAAAAAGACAAATAAAAATGAAAGGATCTCGACTTCCATTCTTATTTGTCTTACTATATTTTTATTTTAATAGTATTTTTACTAACTGTTTTAAGTAAAGTTTTTAATTATATACCATCCAATTTGGAGGAGTATTTTTATCCCAATAAATGCTGCCTAAATCCTTATGAGATTGGAAAGAATCATGATAAGTATGATAATGGAAATTAAACCAATATCCTTCTAATGGACGATTTTCTCTTCGGACATGGAATCTTAATACATCCTGACCTGTTTCTGTATTATAAATATGAAAAATCTTTTCACCTGTTCCACCTGAAGGTTTAGATACTTCAAGATGTTCAAAAAGCTCATCAGATTCTTCATTTAAATAATATGTAATAATCTCTTCCATTTTCGGTAATATGACTTCTTTAAATTCATCTTCAATTACTCCGCCTATTTTATCCCCGAATTTTAGTAAAGACTTTTCCTCTGCCTCATTTAATATATTTGTTAAAATTTGTTCTTTTTCAAATGGCTGCTCCTCTTCGACAACAGGTGAAGCAGTTTGCTCAATGACATCATCTGAAAACGAAACTTTTTCAGTAGAATCGTCTGATGGTTTATCCGTTATAGCTAACGATGCAGGAGGTGTTACTAGTCCGAATGTAGCGATTGAGAATAAAATGACAAGCGATTTCCTTAGCCATTTGTTCATCGTCGTTCTTCCTTCCAATTCGTTTATACTCTATATTTTAACATATTAGCTAAAATATGAATATATCAAATATATTACAGGCCAATTAAATCAAATTGAAAATAGTTTATAATAACTCTTTAAATGAGCAATGTAAACGTTTAAAATAATGAGTACATACA
>NZ_CADEPK010000174.1 GCF_902829255.1 Metabacillus niabensis
CCGCTAATCTTTGGGAGCAAGCTCCCTCAGATTCGCTCGACTTGCATGTATTAGGCACGCCGCCAGCGTTCGTCCTGAGCCAGGATCAAACTCTCCAATAAAGTGTTTGACTTGCTCATTGTGTACTAAATAGTACGTTTTGTTGTTAATCAAAATTAACGTTGGCACGCTTGGTTTTGTTTAGTTTTCAAAGAACATTCATTTCAACATCTTTTCAGAAGCGACTTTATTAATATATCATTTATATTATCGCTTGTCAACAACTATCAAATTTATTTTTATGAAATAATTTTTCGATGTTGTCTCACTTGCGACTTGATTAATATTACACTATACAAATAAAAACGTCAACTACTTTTTTAGTTTAATAATATAATAATTTATCCCTCGACAATTAATTTCCTGCATTCCGTGTAATACTCTTACAATTTGTCTCCTCTTTATTCAAAGATTAAATAATACGGGTATTTAATTCTATAATGCAATATTAACTTAAGGTTAATTTAACTTACCATGATTGCTAGAAAAAAACACCCATTTTATCATTTTAACTTCATTTTTATTTAAAACATTAGTAACATATTAGTTCAATTCGGGTAATTGTTTTTGTTCAAATTCCAGAGACTCGGCATGGTTAGTTCTTTCAATTAATTGATGAGCCATACTAAAGGTATCAATATCAATACTATATTTAGGACGCCTCTTTGCTTCTTTATAAATTTTCCCTATATATTCACCAATTAGTCCAATAGCAATTAACTGTAATCCTCCTATTAGCCAAATTGACGTAATTAGTGACGTCCATCCTGTTTCTGCTCCACCTAAAAACTTTAAGGTAATGAAATAGCAACCAAACAAAAAGCTTACGAAAAATGAAACCAACCCTAATAATAAAACAAAGCGAATCGGAGTAATTGAAAATGACGTAATACCCTCAAATGCAAAAGAGAGCATCTTTTTCAAAGGATATTTTGTTGTTCCAGCAAGCCTTTCCTTCCTGTCATAATAAATAGAAGTAGAAGGAAATCCAATTAACGGTACTATACCTCTAAGAAATAAATTAACCTCTTCAAATCTTTCTAACTCATCAATTGCCCTTTTACTCATTAGGCGATAATCAGCGTGATTATAAATCAAATTTACACCTAATTTTCTCATTAGCTTATAGAAGAATTCAGCTGTCTTCTTTTTAAATATATGGTCTGTATCACGTCTTTTTCTAACACCATATACAATATCAAATCCATCTTTAAATTTCACAATAAACTCTCTAATTATTTGAATATCATCTTGTAAATCTGCATCTATAGATATTACACAATCAGACGATTTTTTTGCAGTCAATAATCCTGCTAATAGAGCATTTTGATGACCAACATTTCTTGAAAGCTTTAAACCATGTACAGCCCTATTTTCTAAACTTTCCTTATAGATTAGTGACCAAGTTTTATCCTTACTCCCATCATCAACAAATAATAACTTGCTTTCGTTTGAAATTAGCTTTTCAGTGATTAATTCTCCCAACACATTATTAAGCTGAGCTATTGTTTCCAGCAACACTTCCTCTTCGTTGTAACAAGGAACTACTATTGTTAGTTTAGGTTCAACCATAATATGACCTCCAAAATAGTTTTACATCACTTTATACAAATAGATTTTCCAAGCGGAAGACTCAGTTTGAAACGTTTTCTCTAATTCCAACTGATTATCTCTTGCATTCTCTATGGGGACTGCTGAAAAAATATAAGTCCCTCCTAGTTTTTTAAAAGGTTCAACATTCAATTGTAAATTTTTCAATTTCTTATGCGAATTCTTCTTAAACATATAATGTTTACCTAGCTC
>NZ_CADEPK010000175.1 GCF_902829255.1 Metabacillus niabensis
GGTACAAATAACAAACAAAAAAAACAAAAATTAATTGATCAGATTGAAGAAATTAAGCAAAAGTTCCTATTAAGCATTGAAACTCCTGAATCAGAGCGAGTTAGACGGTTAAGAAGTAGTTTAGCAAAAGTTGGACAAGCAGATTTTTTTGCTTCTAAAGAGGAGATTAAGAAACAAAAAAAAGAATTTGATAAAATTGAAAAGAAACTTAAAGAAGCAATTAAAGAAATGGATTATTCACGACAAAACCCTCTATTTCGTAAAGGGTTAGAATGGCGTATGGAATTTCCAGAAGTTTTAGATGATAAAGGTAACTTTATTGGTTTTGATGTTGTAATAGCAAATCCACCATATATATATTCCTCGGATGGTGTTTTTAGTGAATCTGAAAAACGGTATTTCGAAAAAGAATATCCGCTTTGTAGTTATCAGGCGAACACATTTGCACTTTTCTTAGAGTTGAGTTTAAAAATTTTAAGAAAAAATGGATTAAGCTCTATGATTATTCCAAATACTTTTCTTACGAACAGTCAATATCATAAACTACGGAATTATCTCTTAGAAAATACAGGTGATTTATTTATATTAAATTCACAGGATACAATTTTTGAAGATGCATCAGTAGATAATTGTATTATTACTACTAAAATTTCATTGCCAACCACTGTTCAATTAGCTGAATTAAAAAGCGGTGAAATTAGTTTAATCAATAAAGTCACCCCCGATAAACTATTAGGATACAATGTTATCAATATTTCTGCATTTAAAAGCGGGGGTAATACTAAAAATGTTTCTGCTGGAAGCATAATTAAAAAGATTGAAGAAAACTCAAAAGTACTTGAACCAAATTATGCTATTGTTAGGGATGGATTAAAAGTTTATCAAAAAGGAAAAGGTGAACCAAAGCAAACACGTGATGATGAAGAATTTAAAAAGTTAAAAGCTAAAAAGGAATGGTTTTTGGACTATAAAAAAGATGAAAGTTATTGGGAGATTATTAAGGGTGAGCATATTGATCGATATAAGATTTCAAGAGGATCACACTATATTCGGTATGGTAGACATCTTGCAGAACCTCGCACTCCTGAAATGTTTACAGGTGAACGCTTACTTATTCGTCAAATTCCTAGAAAAACAGCTTATTCATTAACTTTAATGTACACAGACAAGCCGATAATGCATGAACGTAGCCTAATTGCAATTCGTAACCTTAAAATTGACCCATATTTTGCTTTGGGGGTATTAAATTCAAAAGTTGAAAGTTACTATGCTATACATAAATATGACTTTCTTCAACGAAAAACTTTCCCTCAATTACGCTTGTATCAGATAAAGGACTTACCTATTCCGATTGCTTCAGAAAAGGAACGAAGCACTCTTTCGAGCTTAGTAGAAAAAATGCTTGAGCTAAGTGCTAAATCTGACCCTAAAAAAGAGGATATAGAGGAAATGGAAATACTAAATATTCAAATAGATGAATTTGTAATGAATCTGTTCAGATTAAGTGAAGAAGAAAAAAAGATTATACAGGATTTCACTGTTGAATAATTAAAATAATGAGAGAAAATGTATTGATTTTATTTTATTTCTGCAATAAATGAAGCCTTAGTTGTGGAAAATGATTATTTTTAAAGGCATTGGATATATAGTCCAATGTCTATTTTTTACAAAAAATTTTGGATAACCATCGTAAATGAAATGTGACTTATGGTATTTTATGGAGAGCTGAACTATTATATTAATTCTCTAGATATTAATAGTGAAATATATTTTAATAAATTCAAACTACTTTGCCGAGGTGACAGTTATGGATCAGTTAATAGAGTTTGAGAGTTTGGCAGCAAAGAAGAAATTGGAAGAAGATGATGAGTTTTATTTCTGTATATT
>NZ_CADEPK010000176.1 GCF_902829255.1 Metabacillus niabensis
ACAATGGGATCAAAGACTATTTAATAAGTTAAGAGGTTTTGATTCTAATAGTGCAAGTATATATTTGTTGGATAATCCTATAAGAATCGAAAGTATTAAGATGGACCAAGAATTGTTTGATAGCTTAATTGTTAATTCGTCAAACATCGAACTTAATTTAGAAATAATCACAGATAATTTTAAACAATTAAATATCACCCCTGCTATTTCTCAGAAAATTTATGAGAACTTGGTTGAGGATTCTAAACTTGTACTCGATAAATTAGAAAAGAACGTCATAGTTAAATTAGTACAGCTTTTACCAGTTGGAAAATCTGCAGAGTTTTTATATGAATTCTTTAAATATGGTCAATATGATAGGGATGACATCTTTGCCATTTTGCTGGAATTACAAAGACCTTTTAATGAGATTAGAAAGAATGGTAAAAGTTTTAAAATTGAAGATAACCATGCTAGCATTCAGGATTTATTAAATTATCTTGAAAGTGATCCATTACAAGTAATATATAGGTTTGATGTAAGTGAAGGGGGTTATGTTGTAAGGAATAAACGAAAATAACCCATTAATATATTTATTTTTAATAAATATAATAGTAATATTTTACGGTGTAAGGAAGGGATCTCTTTTAAATGCCCGATTTATACAAGAGCAGGTTGGATAGTAATTTGTCTGCTTTTGTAACTTTACTTTTTACAAAATATTGCACTTCAATACTCTGGAAACCTCTAAAATAAGTAATTATAATTATCATTATTTTGATATCCGATCATTGATATTGAATAAACAACTGAGACCGTTAATAGACTAATGTGTTGAC
>NZ_CADEPK010000177.1 GCF_902829255.1 Metabacillus niabensis
CTTATATACATATTTTTTAAATTGAGTAGAGTTTTTGCTAACAAAATCAATAAGATCATCGAAAAACTTTGATAATGATTCGTTTTTATAACCTGTATATATTTTAATTAAATCCTCATTCATATAATGATTCACTCCATTATAAATATTAGTCTAATTCTTAAAGAATCGAGGTGTAAATATGAGTAAAGTGATAAATTTATATGTAGATGATTTACGTGACTGCCCCGATGACTACACTGTCGCAAGAAATATCGAAGAAGCGATTCATTACCTTACAAATTATACAGTTGATATCTTATCTCTAGATCATGATTTGGGTGAAGATAAGCAAGGAAACTTACTTCCAACTGGATATGACCTAGTGAAATATATATGTACAGAAGGACTAAGAGCTAATAACATTTATCTCCATACAGATAATCCAGTAGGGAGATAAAACATGTATGAAACACTCAAAGGAGCTCAAAGAAGAGGTTTTATCGATTCAGATATAAAGATCTATCATTATTCAATTACAGAGAATAAATACTCAGGATAGAAAACACATGGACGATTCCCCTGCTTCCATTTTTGAAGCAGAAGAACCGTCCATGTAAAGTATTATATCTCAACTTCTTCCCATACCTCTTGAATACTTTTTCCTTCTATCCTTCCTTTTTCAAATAGTTCATTAGCAGATATAAAAGATTGATAGTCCCCATCCTTTCCTCGTGTTAAATAGTACCCCTCTTTATTCATACTAATCCAATATCCTTCACTATTGTAATAAAATTGAAACTCCTCTCCCCAATTTACTCTTTTCACCAATTCTTTATAATTCAGAGTATTTTCCTCCTCACTTACTTATAACTGGGTAGCCTTTATCTTAATTCTGAAAGTGTTCGTGTGACCATTAAAGGTGAGTTTTTAGGGTTACAGTGATATGTATAGTCTATACTCTTTCATCAGGTCAATTCATGCCATCCTTTAGAATCAACTTAATGTCTATCGTTGTTCAAAATTATATCCACCTTTTCTAGGAAGCAACTCTTCAAAATCACACGATGCTATTGCTGTAAAACCGGCATTCCACAACTCTGTTAATAAATGTGATATTAGCAAAATATAGATACTACTGTTTGCACTTTCCCTTGGCTCTATTTCAAAATAGTACTTATAAAATAAAAAGTCATCAACGATTTGTTCTTTTTCCCTTGCAATATAATCACCATTATTGAAAAGATAAAATTCCGCTTGCTCGGTTACTATACTTGTACCGTTTACTTTACCGTTAAGAAGTTTAGAAATTAAATCAATAATTTCCTTTTTTTCTAATTCAGTATTTAGAAATATTTTAGTATACAAATCCATTTCTAGATCCATGGTTTCTCCTAAAAATCACCATCTATCATCAACAATTATTGTATATTGAGTGACACCGATAAATTTCAATTCACTATTTTTATATTTACTCTTTATTTTTTTAGCATCATATTCCAAATTGTAAATCAGTATTGCAGCATTAAATTCTTCACTAAAGTTTATAGTATTAAATTGTTCTAAAAATTGATCAGAGTAAGAAAATCCATCTAATAAATCCTTCACACTGTTTGTTGATTTACTAATCCATTTCTTTTCTACTAAATCGTGATCATAATATTCTAAGTTAAAGTCTTTTTCGAAAACTGAAGAAATACTGTCTCCATCTTCTGTATATTTAATATTTGTAT
>NZ_CADEPK010000178.1 GCF_902829255.1 Metabacillus niabensis
TATTTGGACTGTACCAAATTCAATATTTTCTAATATATTAATGATTTTATCTATTACTTCTTGATCGATTTTATTTTTCTTTAACAAATAAATCCTCTCCCTTTAATAAAGCGATCCTATTTAACAACAAGTCTTCAAGAGTAGTTCTCTCTAATACAAATGCAATCGTATCTCTGACTAAAGACCAAAGTGGTTTTAATTGACAACCAGCCTCTAATGGACAAGGCTCATACTTTGTAATGGATGCACAGCCCATCGGAGAAAGGGGCCCTTCAAGGTTTCGGATGACCTCACCTATATTGACTTCATTAGTGTTTTTATGAAGAAAATAGCCACCACTTGCCCCTCTTTTACTTTTAACGTAATCTAACTTTTTTAATTGAAGGAGAATTTGTTCAAGATAATTTATCGTAACAAGTGTCTTTTCTGAAATTTCTTGAATCGTCATCACCTTTCCTTGATGTTGACCAAGTATTAATAATGCCCGTAAAGCATATTCCCCTTTACTTGAAACCTTCATTTTATACCTCCCCACAAAGTTGAGTTATCTAGTCGACTTTAATCGATCAAAATGTCGAGTAAACTGGTCAACTTTACTACTGAAAAATGTTATGATTTTAATCGCCATAATACCAAGTATTTTTATTGGTTTTATTTGTTTTTCTATATAATATTATGTAGACAGAGTAAAATCAACCACTTTTTCCAGTATTTTTTATAAAAAGATCATCTTCGTCCACATTTTCCTTACTTACTCTTCTTTCAAAAGTACTTCTTCATTTTTTTCGTTCGATTTCTTTATTATATTCTTTCTCTATGTCCGATAATGTTAATTCATATAGGTGAAGGTCATCCTTTTTGTATACACCTAATGCAAGTAATTTTTTTATTAATCTTTCTTTTTTCCGCAATACCGCCTCACGTAATTGTGACATTCCTTTACCTCCTAAATATTTATAAATTACAGCCTTTATCTACAAATAAACGAAAGAGGAAGGGAACTGAATTTAGTTGACAGTACCCTATATATCACTAATAATGTTTATTCTATTCAGCAATTGACTTTTCGTCCCGATGTACATGTCGACTTGAACGAATTTTTGTGATTGTAACAAATATCGCGGTGAGCCAAATCACAATAATAAGGGCATAAATGTAAGGATATACATTTGTATCAGAAACCCACGTATTTACTAACGTTCTCGCATTAACTAATATAATAAAACCACCTACTAATACCCCCATTAGCTGTGCATGTATCTTCTGAACTAACCATGCGGCAATTGGAGCAGCAATTAGTCCACCAACCATTAATGCTCCAACCCAAAGCCAATTCACTTGCTCCCAACCAAGAGAAATGAGAAATCCAATAGTTGCAGAGATGGCAATTGCAAATTCACTCGTATCAACTGTTCCGACAACTTTTCTAGGGCTCAATCCTTTCTGCGATAATAATACCGGTGTAGCGATAGGCCCCCAGCCTCCACCGCCAGTTGAATCAGCGAATCCTGCAATAAATCCTAACGGTATTGACTGCTTTAAACTTAAAGACCTTTCTCGATTCACCTCATTAAGCTGAAACTTAAATAAAAAACGGATGAGAACATATACTCCTAAAAGAAGAAGGAATAATGAAATAAATGGTTTCGCACTATCCCCTGGTAAATTACTTAAAAATGTTGCACCTAAAAAAGCCCCAATTGAACCTGGAATAATTAAGCGAAACACGGTTTGTTTGTCAACATTTCCGAATTTGATATGAGATGCCCCTGATGCAGCTGTTGTTACTACTTCTGCTAAATGAACAGAAGCCGAAGCAACTGCAGGTGCAATGCCAAAAGCTAATAATAGTGAAGTAGAAGTTACTCCATATGCCATTCCAAGGGCACCGTCGATTAATTGAGCTAACAATCCGATAAAAGCAAAAATAATTAATTTTTTCATTTTTACACCTCTTTTTTTTGATAAAAACGAAATAAAAAAAGGCATAACCCTCCCTATTTGGAGTAGGTTATGCCTTCGGTTTTCCGATCGGCTCTTTATTTCATTTTATATTTGTTACAAATTATAATCCACATTATTCCTACCTGTCAACTTGTATTTATAAAAACCTAAATAAATTTAGATTATCTTTTATGCTTTCTAAGGGCCTGTTTTCGAAACTCTGTTACTCTTTATTAATAGCATTTCATTTGATTTCCACTTGAAGTGAAAGATAGTCGTGAGTCTCCATATTTTAAGTAAGAACTTTTACTAAAAAGGTTTGCCTAAACATTATTCAATATGAATCTCAGCTCTTCTTGCCATATACCATAAATAAAAATCCCTGCCTATTTCAATTGGAACATCATCTATCTTATTTTGCTCAACAGGATTCGCACGATTCGTCGTAGCTATTGAGGATAGACCAAAAAGCTTTTGAAGCAATGTTCTTGTTACAACAACCTCAATAATTTTGTCACGTTTTGAAATAAATAGTGTTGTCGTTAATCCACCGTGTTTTATTTGAATAAATTGTTCGTTTAAAAGATAGCCAGAATTTATATAATTAAGAACTCTTACTATCATTATGATAACTAACAATAAAATGGAACATAACCACCAAGATTCCTCTAATTGAAAAAACTTTGGTTTAACAAAAAAGAGAACTGCTGTCGCAATTATCCAAATCCAGCTCGGCTTTAATAATCGGACCCAAAATGATTTCTTTGGTAAACGCACCATTGCTTCTTCCACCTTATACGATGGTAGCAGATCCGATACTATTTTATACGCTTGTTTTACAGGCAAAAATGGATATAAAGTATTTACATCTAAACTTTCATCCCCAATCTTCATGCTTCCGACACTTGTTAACTTGACCTCAGCAAGTCCAAGAATTTTTTTCATTAATGATTGCTCAATCTCGATAGCCTGCACTTTATCTTTTGCAATAGAAAAAGCTGTTTCCTCAAGCACTCCTTTATGTATATAAATTCGATTATCATCAGATGATATTTCATATTTTCCATATTTAAGGAACGTTCTAATCATACCAAAAATAACTGAACAGAGAATGAATAGGACCAATAGGATTG
>NZ_CADEPK010000179.1 GCF_902829255.1 Metabacillus niabensis
ATATTAGCATGTTAAATTTGCTTTCGAGTATTACGTTATTAGCATTGCTCTAATTTTTTTATCAATACAAACTTACATATTCGAAGATCCATAGAGAGTTAGTATAAACCCAACATTCATTCGCTACATTTGTTATCTTTTCCATTATAATAGAAAAAGGGCCCAAATCTTCGTTTCAAGACTTGAGCCCTTATGTTTATTCGTTTACTGGTTTTTTTAAGATTCCTAACAAAATCGCAGTAACAATAGCACCGATTACAATTGCAACAAAATATAATACTGGATTCCCTTCGACAAGTGGAATTACGAAAGCTCCACCGTGAGGGGCACGAAGACCATTTCCAAAGAACATTGCTAACGCTCCGGCAACTGCTGAACCTGCGACTACTGAAGGAATAACACGTGCTGGATCAGAGGCTGCAAATGGAATTGCCCCTTCAGTAATAAATGAAGCTCCCATAATATAGCAAGTAATACCTGCCTCACGTTCACGCTTTGTAAATTTATTTCTAAAAATTGTTGTAGCAAGTGCAATTCCTAAAGGAGGAACCATCCCACCTGCCATAACAGCTGCATGTGGAGCAAAATTCCCAGCGTCAATCATCGCAATCCCGAAAGTAAATGCCGCTTTATTGATTGGACCACCCATATCAATCGCCATCATTCCACCAAGAATTAAGCCAAGCAACACTAAATTTCCTGTACCTAATCCACCTAAAAAATCACTAATTAATAGATTTAATTCACTTACAGGTTTGTTTACGACAAAATACATAATCATTCCAACTGAAAATATCCCTAATACTGGATAAAGAAGAACTGGCTTTATTCCTTCTAATGAAGCTGGAAGACCAGATAATAGCTTTTTCAATAAGACAATTACATAACCTGCTAAAAATCCTGCAATTAATCCACCTAAAAATCCTGCTCCACCTTGTGCTGCCATAAAACCGCCGACCATACCTGGAGCTAAACCTGGCCGATCTGCAATACTTAAAGCGATAAACCCAGCTAATACAGGAATCATTAACCCAAATGCATTTCCGCCACCAATTGTATTTAATGCCGCTGCAAACGCATTATAAGATTCATGATTAGGATCAGAAGCATGAATACCGAACATAAATGAAAGGGCAATTAAAATACCACCACCAACAACAAATGGGAGCATATTTGAAACACCATTCATTAAATGCTTATAAAATCCTGATCTCTCACTACCGCGATCTTCTTTTTTACCTTCACCATTTCCTTTATAAATGGCTGCATCTTGCTTTAATGCACGTTCAATTAATTCCTGTGGTTTTCTGATTCCGTCAGCAACCGGAACAATGATTACGTGCTTCCCTTTAAAACGTTCCATTTCAACATTTTTGTCAGCTGCAACAATAATGGCAGTTGCCTCTTCAATCTCTGCATCTGTTAAGACATTTTTCGCTCCACCTGAGCCATTTGTCTCAACTTTAATTGAAACATTCATTTCTTTTGCTTTTTCCTTTAAAGAATCAGCTGCCATATACGTATGCGCAATCCCCGTTGGACAAGCGGTAACAGCTAAGATTTTCCCACTGTTCCCAGCAGGTGCAACTTCTTCTTCATCTTGCCTATCATATTTATCAATAATTGATAACACTTCATCACTTGTTTTTGCTTGTAACAGCTGGTCTCTCACTTCTTGCTTCATCAAAATTGATGATAATTTCGACAACGCTTCCAAATGCGTGTTGTTCGCTCCTTCAGAGGCTGCAATCATAAAAAACAAATGACTTTGTTGCCCATCAAGTGCTTCATAATCAATTCCTGCTTTAGAACGACCAAAAGCAATTGCAGGACTTTTCACTGCGTTTGTTTTTGCATGGGGAATGGCAATACCATCACCAATGCCAGTTGTACTTTGCTTCTCGCGATTTAATACAGCCTTTTCATATTCTTCTTTGTTGTTTAATTTTCCAGCTGAATCTAATACGGTTACTAATTCGGAGATAACTTCTCCTTTTGAGCTAGAACCAAGATTTAGTTTTATTGTCTCTTTTGTTAAAAGCTCAGTTATTTTCATCGTTCTTCCCCCTTACACCTTTTTTACCTGTATTTGAGGTAATAATTCCTCAATTTTTTCTTCAGTACAAAGCTCCATTGAAAAAGCAGTAGCACTTCCTGAAGCAACGCCAATTTTAAAGGCATCTTCTAATGGAGCGTTTTTTGTATATGCACTTAAAAACCCACCTACGACTGAATCTCCGGCACCTACTGAATTAACCACATTTCCCTTCGGAACGTTTGCAATATAGCAATCGTTTTCAGTAACAAGTAAAGCACCCTTTTCTGCAAGAGATACGATTACATTTTCAACACCTTGATTCACTAATTTTTTTGCATATACAAGTGCTTCCTCTGGTGTTTGAATGTTAGTTTTAAATAAATCTCCAAGCTCATGGTGATTTGGTTTAATTAAATATGGTTTAAGTTGGACAACCTCTTCCAATGCATCACCTGAAACATCTGCAACAACTTTAATTTCTTTTTCTTTACATAAAGAAATAATTTTCTTATAAATTGTTGGTGGTAATGTTCCTGGAATACTACCAGCTAACACAACGATATCTTCCTTTGTCATTTTTTCAAATGCTTCCATGAATTCGCCTAACTGCTCATCTGTAATCATTGGTCCAAGTCCGTTAATTTCTGTTTCAACATTTGTTTTTAATTTAATGTTAATTCTTGTGTCCCCAGAAACTTGAACAAAATTTGTGTTTATTTTTTCGTTTGCTAGGAAATCTTTAACAAATTGCCCTGTAAAGCCACCAATAAAACCTAAAGCGCTTGATTCGACTCCTAATCGTTTCATAACGCGTGATACATTTATTCCTTTTCCACCTGGGAATTTTGTATCGTCAGTTGTTCGGTTCAAAGAACCTATTTCAAATTGTTCTACTCTTACGATGTAATCAACTGATGGATTCAATGTTACGGTGTAAATCATTTATTCACGACCTTTATTGCATTTATTTTTACAGTAAAGAACTAAAATACTCTGTATATAGCTTACGGAACTTTTAATTCAAATATAAATTCAGTTCAACCAATCAAAGCAAATCTTTTAATCTGAAATACTTAAGGATTATCTATTTATAAAGTCCTATTTTAAGATTAGAAAACTAGCATCTTATTTGTTTCTACTCACTGTAAGCGAATACATCCGTTCCTTACACGTTTATTATACTTTCACTTTCCGCCAAAATCAATCATATTTTTTCAAAAATAATCAAAAACATTCATTTTTCGACTATTTCTGGTCGTTTATGATTATTACAAATAAAAAACGAGGGTGACTCAAAAGGCACTGCCCCCTCAAACACCGGTATATAGAACTAACTTCATCATTAGTCAATATATTGTGTTTGAGGGGTCTGAACCTTTGATTTTGAGCACCCTCGTTTATCTATTCGTATCGTAATGCTTCAATTGGATTTAATCGTGCTGCTTTATTTGCTGGAAGCATTCCGAAAACAACACCAATTATCATTGAGAATAACAAGCCTCCTACCACTACTTGCCAAGAAATTAGTGATGGCCAGCCTGCAAACATCGAAACTATATTAGCTGCTACTGTTCCTAAAAGTATCCCAACGATCCCGCCAATTAATGTTAATGTAACAGATTCGATCAGGAATTGTGTGAGAATTTGACTTTTAGAAGCACCAAGCGCTTTTCGTATTCCAATTTCTCTTGTCCGTTCCGTCACAGAAACGAGCATAATATTCATCACACCTATCCCACCGACAACTAATGAAATTCCAGCGATCGATCCGATAATTAATGTCATAATTGTTGTAATTTGGCCGATACCTTCTGCCATCTCCTCCATATTAAACACTTTGTAGGATTCTTCTGCATTATGTTTCGTATTTAATAATGTTGTTGCTTTCTCTCCAGCTTCTCGCATAGCATCAGCATTTTCAGCTTGTAAAGTCACTTGGTTAAAGTCACTTTTACCGAAGGAAGATTTAAATGTATTTGAAGGGATATAGATTTCCATCGTACCGAAGGAAAACAATCCCGTTGGTTTTTCTAATACACCGACAATTTCAATTGGTTGACCTTTAATCCAGACGACTTGACCAATAGGGTCTTCTTCCTTGAACATTTCCTTTTGGAGTTCATAGCTAATAATTCCGACACGAGTTCCCCCAATAAAATCCGCCTCTAACAAATTTCGCCCATTTTCAACGTTCAATCCGTTAACTTCAATGTATGCTTGATTAATTCCGTATACATTTGTATCAGCCGTTTCTTCACGAAAACGTGTTTGAAAATATTCTGTTGAGGAGGCGACAACTTTTTTCACTTCAGGGATTTCACTTAACGCCTTTACATCATCTTGTGTGAACGCTGCTGTCAGAAAAGCATTCGGATTTGACATTATTTCTTCTTCACTAGGTTCATAGTAAACCTCAATTGTATTTCCTGGTCCTGTTATCGAGGTTTTTAATAGTTGCTCTCCACCTTGCCCAATTGCTACAACTAAAATAACAGAGGCAACTCCGATGATAATCCCTAACATCGTTAAAATAGAACGAAGCTTATGTGCAAGAACTGAACTTAATGCCATCTTCATATTTTCAAGTAAACTCATCTTTATCTCCCCCGTTCTTCATCGGAGAGAATTAGTCCATCCCTTACCGTTATGATTCTCTTTGCATAATCTGCAACCTCTTGCTCATGTGTAACAAGAATAACAGTTACACCCTCTTTATTTAATTCAGTAAACTGTTCCATAATCGAAATACTCGTTTTCGTATCAAGTGCTCCTGTTGGTTCATCGGCTAAAATGATTTTTGGATGATTGACAATTGAGCGTGCAATTGCGACACGTTGCTTTTGTCCACCTGACAATTCATTTGGTAAATGGTTCACACGATTTGCAAGACCAACTTTTTCTAAGGCACGTTTTGCCCTTGCTTCTCTTTCCTTCCTTCCAACACCAGCATAAATCATTGGAAGTTCTACATTCTTTAATGCCGTTAATCGTGGTAACAGTTGAAATTGCTGAAAGACAAAACCAATTGAGAGATTTCGGACCTTTGCTAACTCTTCATCTTTATATGCTGATATGTCTTCATTCCCTAATAAATATGTTCCACTTGTTGGATTATCTAAGCAGCCGATAACATTCATTAACGTCGATTTACCCGATCCTGATGGTCCCATAATGGCGACAAATTCACCCTCATTGATGCTTAAATTGATATCCTTTAAAACATCTAGAATTTCTTCTCCTACTTTGTAGCTTTTAGAAATAGATGTGAGTTGAATCATTTTTTTGTCACTTCCACACCGTTTGTTAAAGCATCTGAAGGATTTACAATAACCTCTTCCTCATCATTTAGCCCTGATTTTATTTCCATATACTCATCACTAGGGGTTCCTATCGTAATCTCTTTACGGATCGCTTTTCCATTCTGATAAATATAAACATAATTTGCTTCACCATCTTGCTTTACTGCACTTAACGGAACCGTTTTGACTGACCGTTTTTCTGTCTGAATTTCCATAATTAGCTTAAAGCCTGGTTTTGCTGGTAAATCCTTTTCATCAATCGAGACTTCAATGGGATATTGTACAGCTGCTTCTTCAGTTCCAACAGCTGTTTCAGTTTTTTCAGGTAATAAACTTACTTTTGTGACAGTTCCTTTCCATTCTTGCTCAGGAATGACATCTGATTTAAGAATAACAGGTTGTTTTTCTTTAATTTTCAATGAATCATATTCTGAGATATATCCTTTCACTACATAATGATCAATTTTTCCAATATGTAATATTGGTGTTTGTACCGTTCCTGAAATTGCTTCCTTGTCGATAGAAAGCACTGTACCCGCCATTTCACTTTTCACTTCAAGCTCAGCCAACTTCTTCTCAATCGTTTCCTTTTGCAGATCTGTTTGTCTTGCTTCAAGATTTGCCACCTTTAAATCGATTTCTAACTGCTCTTTTTCTGTATCGATTTGCTTTTCTGCCTCTTCTTCACCAACTTGCTTTGCAAGCTCTTCCTCCTTGTCCTCTAAATCTTCTATTTGCTCCTTTAATCGATTAATTTGCAAATACGACGATTCTAATGACAAGGCATTTTGCTCCTTTTCTAATTCAAGCTGTTCATTTTCGTAACGAAGTAAAGGAGTTCCCTCTTTCACCTGGTCTCCTTCCTTTACAAGTATCTCTGCTATTTTTCCTTTCTCAGAATCTATATATATATAATCCTCCTGACTTAACGATAATGTTCCTGGAATCATAACATTTCCAGTAATCTCTCGTTCCTCTACCTTTGCAGTTTTGACAGTCGGGTTTTCTTTATTTAAAGATTTAACAACATTTATACCAATAAGCAAAACAATAAGTGTGCCAACGGCAATAGATATCCATACCTTTTTCTTCATTATACTTGTGTCAGTCCTTCTAGAGCACTACTACCCGCAGCTATTCCAGCAGTGATAAGAATTCCGATAACAAATAAAACGATAACGATAGTAATTGCGGATTGTTTTGACAACTTTGCTACCTTAATAAGACCGATGGCTAAAAGAACTTGATACCATATGCTAAATACTTCAATCGAGTTTAAAATAGCTCCGACTGGACCTGTCGCTGCAATAAAACTATTCAAACTAGTAAACATAATAGCTGGGTCCTCACCTAATACCAAAGCTAATAATTGATTAATAATAGAGCCTAAAATAGTAATAAAAGACACAAAAATGATTAAAGAAAACATCTGCTTAAATCTAACATCTGATTTCACCATTTTTGCTGCTAAAAAATATATTGCTGCGAAGAAAAGATATCCTATTGGTACCGTGAATAAACTTGCAATCCCACCACCAACAGCACCGAATATCTTAATCATTTCTAATTCTTCAGGTGACGATTCTTCAAGACCAGGAGTCATCGTATAATCCATATTTAATACAACTACTACAGCTAAAATTGTTGTAATTAAAGTAAACAAAATAAGCGGTACCCAAATAACCGGCCTTTCTCTTAATCTCTCAAATTGTTCACCTGGGCTAAAAATCATACCGAATAATGATGGCTTTTTCGTTTGTACTGTTTCATTCCCCATTTGTAAATAACCTCCATTTTATGTACTCATTAACTAATACGAGGAGATCCGGAAATAGTTTCATCATTTATTTTCCAAAAATAAAAAACGCCAAGATGACGTTTTTTATTCGGATATTAACCTACCTCTAACATTTGAAATTGTGCTTTTACAAGCCCATAATAAATCCCTCTTTGCTCCATTAATTCCGTATGATTCCCTTGCTCCATAATTTCCCCATGGTCAAGAACGAATATATTATCAGCCTCTCTAATTGTTGATAGCCGGTGGGCAATCATAATCGCTGTACGACCATGCAATAATGTTTTTAATGCCTTTTGGATTTTTATCTCTGTTTCCGTATCAATGCTTGCAGTCGCTTCATCTAAAATGATAATAGTTGGATTTGCTAATAAAGTTCGTGCAAAAGATATAAGCTGTCGCTCTCCAACAGATAATACATTTCCTCGCTCTTCAACCTCTGTTAAATAGCCATCTGACAATTTTTGAATAAAGTCATCCGCACCAACTGCTTTTGCGGCTTCAATCACTTCCTCATCAGATGCTAAAGGATTACCAAAACGAATATTATCAATTATCGTCCCAGAGAAAATAAATGTATCCTGAAGAACAACACTAATTTGTGAGCGCAATTTTTCAATTGAAATATCTTTAATATTGACACCATCTATCCTTACTTCGCCACTTGTTACATCATAAAATCGACTAATCAAATTGGCAATCGTCGTTTTTCCAGATCCAGTATGACCAACCAACGCGACCGTTTGACCTGCATCTATTGTAAATGAAACTGAGTTTAATGCCTTTCTTTTTGAATCATACGCAAATTCAACCGACTCAAACTCAATTTTCCCTTTCATTTCATTTACTTCAATTGGATTAAGTGCATCCTTAACAATTGGCTTTTCATCAATAAATTCAAAAATTCGTTCAGAGGAAGCCATTCCTATTAAAAGCTGGTTATATACTTGACCTAATCTGGATATCGGCTCCCAAAACATTCCTAAATAAAATGCAAATGAAACAAAGATACCAATTGAAATTGTTTCATTTGCAATTAAGGTTGCCCCATACCATAATAAGATGGCCGTACCAATTGCATTTGTCATCTCAACCATTGGCGTAAACATCGCATTTCTTCTTGTTGCATTTCTCCATGACTGAAAGTTTTCCGTGTTAACACCATCAAAAAATGCGATATTTTCTTGCTCCTGTGTATAGGATTGCGTAACACGAATCCCTTGAATTGCCTCATTTAAATGTGAATTTAATTTTGATTGCTTTAATCTCACCGATTGCCATGAACGACGAATTTTTTTTCGAAGACTCGTCGAAATAAAAAACATGATCGGTACAATAATTAGAATAGCGAGAGTCAGCTGTGGGCTTAGTGTAAATAGCAAAACGACTACCCCTATTAAAAGGAGGAAATCCATTAATAGATTAATAACTCCACTTGTAAATAGCTCCTGTAAGGAATTAATATCATTCATAATACGAACTAAAATTGAACCCGCTGATCTTTGATCAAAAAACCGATGTGAAAGTGATTGAACATGTGTAAATAAATGTTTGCGCAAATCATAAATGACATTTTGCCCCAACTGATTCGTCCATTTTATTCGAAAACGGTTGGCTATATAGGATAGCACATACATCCCAGCTATTATTGAAACAAGAATTGTTAACAGCCTAGTGTCATTGTTCTTAATTGCATAGTCCAACGTATATTTACCAATTAATATTGGCGCAACTAACCGGACGATTGCTGATACGATTACTGCTAAGAAGGCTAAAGGAAGCAGATTTTTAACATATGGTTTTAAATAGCTTAATAATCTCCACATCTGCTTCCAGTTAAACGGCTGGTCAATAATTGTATCTGTTGAATATTGAAACCTTTCCTTTATCAATACTTTTTTCTCTTGATTATTCATTATTCACACCTACCCGACAGTTGACTGAAGCACAGCCTTCTGATCTTTATATTGAATATCATAAATCCGCTTATAGTATCCATTCCTCTCAACTAGCTCCTCATGCTTACCTCTCTCAATGATTTCACCATTTTCAAGCACAAGAATTTCATCTGCATGCTTGAGGGAAGAAATACGGTGAGCAATAATAAATGTCGTTCTACCGTACATTACTTCCTTTAGTGCCTTTTGTATATGCACCTCTGTTGTCATATCTACAGCACTTGTAGAATCATCTAATATTAAGATTCGAGGATTCAAACAAATTGCCCTTGCGATTGCAATCCGTTGCTTTTGACCACCAGATAAACCCATTCCTCTTTCACCAAGCATCGTATCATACCCATTAGGAAGCTCCATTATAAAATCATGTGCCTGTGCTCTTTTAGCAGCATCAATTATCGTTTCCATTGATGCATCAGGTCTTCCATAAGAAATATTTGCTTTTATAGTAGATGAAAAGAGAAACGATTCTTGTAAAACAACACCAATATTTTCTCTAAGTGTCTTTAATGAATAATCACTTATTTCCCTACCGTCAACAAGAATCCGCCCACTCGTTGGCAAATAAAACCTCGTTAACAATTGGGTAATACTCGTTTTCCCTGAGCCCGTTCCACCAATCAATCCAATCGTTTTACCTGGAGGAGCATCAAAGGAAATATGCTGAAGCGCTAAACTGTCTTCAGGCTTATATCGTAAACTAACATTTTCAAACGTGACATGTCCTTCAATTCCAGAAACATTTACGATATCAATCTTGTTTCGAATTGTCTCCTCTGCTTCAAGAATTTCTAGTAAGCGTTCACCAGAAGCCTTAGATTGGGAAAAATGATTGATTGTAAAACCAAGGTGCATAATCGGACCCATTAAATACCAAACAAGGCTAAAAAAAGCAACTAGCTCGCCAAGCTGTAAGCTACCTCGCATAACGAGAACGCTTCCAAATGCCAATAGCGCAACAACACTTATATTTCCGATCAACTCCATAAGCGGAAAATACTTTGACCAGACAAGTGATGTATTCAAATATTTTTCTTTATAATTTCCATTAGCATTGTTAAATTTTGAAATTTCAAAATTCTCCTGAGACAATGCCTTCACGGTTTGAATTCCACTTATATTCTCTTGAACATTCGTATTTAGCTTACCAAAGGATTTACGTATATTACGAAAAGCGGGATGAACGCGTTTATCAAATTGATAAACAGCAATTCCTAGAAAAGGTAATGCCGCGATCGTAACCAGCGTTAATGGCACCGAATAAAAAAACATAACCGTTAATGTACCAAATACTAGGAGAAAGAATCGCATAAGCTCTGCAAAGCCAAATGATAAAAAGAAGCGAAACCCCTCAACATCTGCAGTAAGCCTTGACATTAAATCACCAGTCTTCGCATTATCATAATAGGAAAACGGCAATCGTTGTAATTTTTCATATAGCTCATTGCGAAGTCGATATACGGAGTTAATCCCAAACATATCACCAAGAAACTGATGAAAATAAGCAGATACCCCTTTTACTGCCATTAATGATAAGAAGCCAACGACAATCCATGGTATGTATTCATATTGTTCCTTTAGGACGACTTCATCAATTGTTAATTGTAATACGATAGGATAAATGACTGTGATTGCTGTTATAAATATGACAAAAAACAATGACCAAAAGAAATATCTTTTATATGGCCAATAAAAGATTTTCAGCTTTTTAAACGTCTCCATCCAAACCCCTCCCCTTTGTGAAAAACTTTGTTTTATTTTTACAATAATTGATTATATC
>NZ_CADEPK010000180.1 GCF_902829255.1 Metabacillus niabensis
ATCTATAGGAATATTAATAGAAAAAACATACAGTTTGATTTTCTAACTTTCAGTAATAAAGATTCTGACTATGATGTTGAAATTAAAAAGTTGGGAGGTAGAATAATTACTTTATCAAATCAATATTCTATTCTTGAAATAATTAAAGCAATAAGGACATATGGTCCATATGTCGCTATTCACTCACACACTTTATTTCACAGTGGTATTGTATGTGTCGCGGCAAAAATTGCTGGAATTAACGTTAGGATATCACATGCACATACAACAAATGATAAAAGTGATACGTTTATACGCCAGCTCTATATGAAGATAATGAGGTATTTAATAAATGCATATTCTACAAAACTTCTTGCATGTAGTCAGGCTGCAGGAATTTTTTTGTTTGGGGAGAAGAAAATTTTGGGGAATCAATATTTACTTTTTCCGAATTTAATCGATTACACTAATTTTCTAGTGAATAGAAAGGAAGATGTAATAAAGTTTAAGGAAAAGGAAGGGTTAGGAGATTCCCTTATTATCGGTCATATTGGTAGATTCATTGATACGAAAAATCATAAATTTTTAATGGAGATAATGGGAAATATTGTTGAAAAGAATCCCAAAGTTAAAATGATTCTTGTTGGTGATGGAGAATTAAGAGAGAGATATGAAGAAATTGCCCAAAAAGAAGGTTTACAAAATAAAATTAAATTTTTAGGAATAAGACAAGATATAGCAACAGTCTTGCATTCAATGGACATATTTGTTTTTCCATCAAAATATGAAGGGTTAGGCCTTGTTCTCCTTGAAGCACAGGCTTGTGGTATACCTTGTGTTGTTTCAGAAGCAATCCAACCAGAGTCAGATTTACAAATGGGATTAATGACAAAGTTATCTCTTAATGATGGACCAGAAATTTGGGCTGATGCAATATTGCAAAGAATAAATAAAAAAGAATTGGATATTGAAATGATAAAAAATAGTTTTATTAAACAAGGA
>NZ_CADEPK010000181.1 GCF_902829255.1 Metabacillus niabensis
AAGTAGAAGAGTAACTAGTAACTAGGAGTAAAAACATTATGAATTAATCATTAATTGATTTTCTAGTTTTAGTCAATAATCAGTCAAAATTCGTACTGGATTCAAATATGGATCCAGTTTTTTGTTATTACTTAGAGAAAAAGGTCTCCATTATTTTATAAATAATCCCCATTCTCCAAAATTGAATCTAGATTCACATTAGACGGTAATCTTTCTTTAATCGTCATTGCAAATAGAACGTTTTTAAATTGCTAATCGTATTGAGATCTTATTGTGAATTTGAAGGTAAGAATAAACTATTATGCGTATAAGTCAATAGAAGTAGCCTGATATTCCTCTAACAATTGACAAATATCCCCCTTTTTTATAAAAAAATCACAGTAAATTGAAGTAAAATGTTGCATATTTTGTAATATTAGTTCGAATTTACCTTGTTTATCCCGATATATTCAATATATCATTAAAATGTCAACATAAAAATATTTCCAATTACTTATATCGATAGTATTTTTAAAAATTAAATATTTAAGTGCATGATTGATTCCTGCAAATATATTAAGGTTTATCATACAAAAGAACTATAGTGCATATTCGACTATTTATATGACTTAAGTCTTTATTTAATGTCGTTGATTCTCCCTTTTAAAAGATACTCCAAATGTAATGTGGCTATTTATAAAAGGGTAATGATAATGGAAGTTTAGTATTTTCATAATTTTAAGGAGGTGAGAATGTAGTGTATAAGAAGTCGATGTTTTTTGTTGTAATATGTGCTTTATTCCTAATTACTGCATGCAAGGCTGATGATTCAGCAAAGTCATCTGATAGTAAGAAAAATGAAGAAAATAATTCTGTACATATTCAAGAGGAAAAAGTAGAACAAAAAACAAATCCAGCAACTGTAGAAGTTGTGAAATAAGTGCTTATAAAAGGAGGGACAATATGAATAAGAAAGTCTATCGATCGAAAAAAGTTAGTAT
>NZ_CADEPK010000182.1 GCF_902829255.1 Metabacillus niabensis
AATTAACACTGCATATGTAGAAGAAAACAATATCCATGTTGTTAGAAGACTTTCAGGTGGTGGGGCTGTCTACCATGATGAAGGTAATTTGAACTTTAGCTTTATCACAAAAGATGATGGAGAAAGCTTTCACAACTTTAAAAAATTCACAGAACCAGTTGTTCAAGCATTGCATAAGCTCGGTGTAAAGGCGGAAATGAGTGGAAGAAATGACCTTATTGCTGAAGATGGCCGAAAAATATCAGGAAATGCACAATTTTCAACAAGAGGTCGAATGTTTTCCCACGGTACATTATTATTTAATTCAGAAATAGACAGTGTTGTTTCTGCTTTGAAAGTGAAAAAGGATAAAATTGAATCAAAAGGAATTAAATCGATTCGTAGCCGTGTTGCAAATATCAGTGAATATTTAAACGAAAAAATTACGATCCAGCAGTTTAGAGAACTATTACTCCATCATATTTTTGGTGAAATTGAAGAAATTCCAACCTATGACTTAACAGAAGAGGATTGGAATAAGATTCATGAAATATCAAAAAAACGATATCAAAATTGGGATTGGAACTATGGGAAATCGCCAAAATTCAATTACCAACATTCACATCGTTTTCCTGTTGGCCAAATTGATGTCCGCTTAGAGGTACAAAAGGGCGTTATTGAAAATTGTAAAATATATGGAGATTTCTTTGGCGTAGGAGATGTAGAGGAAATCGAAGCTTTGTTAATCGGTACTCGTTATGAAAAAGAAGGACTTGAGAAAGCTTTAGAAAATATTGACATCAAAAAGTATTTTGGGCAAATTGAGAAAAGTGATTTCATAAATTTGATTTATTAATAGAAGGTGGAAGAAAGCGGGCATTTTTAAGGGAATTGCCCGTTTTTATTATGAATGTTTTGTGTGAGATCCTTTCCAGATAATTGTCTTTATCATAAACATTAAATATAATATAGAGGTGGATTGTTTCACATAAAACATGAATGACTATTCATTCATTAAAAGGGGTGGGAACATGAATTTATCGGATCGTTTAACACAAGCAGTGGAAAAGTATGGAGACAAGCCGGCTTTTATCTTTGAAGAGGAAGAAACAACATATGAGCAGCTTGACGATGCAGTAAATCGATTTGCATCAGGCTTACAGGCAATGGGGATTCAAAAGGGGGATCATATTGCTCTATTACTCGGTAATTCACCATATTTTATCATTTCCTTGTATGGAGCGATGCGTGCAGGAGCGACCATTATTCCGATTAATCCTATTTATACTCCAAGCGAAATCGTTTATTTATTAAGCAATGGAGATGTAAAAGTCGTAGTTGCCCTAGACTTAATTATCCCAATTGTTGAAAAAATTGAAGGACAGCTTGAAAAATTAGAGCATATTATTGTTTGTGAATCACCACAAGGGAAAAAGGATAAGCAACAGCAATCTGGTAACGGCAAAATGAGAACGTTTACAAATATTTTAGCAATTGGAACTCCTCATTTTCTCGGTCCGAATTTAGATGAGGATGACACAGCCGTTATTCTCTATACTTCAGGAACAACAGGAAAACCAAAAGGGGCAATGCTTACACATAAAAACCTATACAGCAATGCATTTGATACCGCGACATATTTGAAAATGTCAAAGGAAGATGTTGTTGTGACAACATTGCCAATGTTTCACGTGTTTTGTCTGACCGTTTCTTTGAATGCTCCATTAATGAATGGTGCTACTTTACTTATTGTTCCGAAGTTTAGTCCGTCTGATATATTTCAGCTTGTCAAAACATATCGAGCAACAGTGTTTGCTGGAGTTCCAACGATGTATAACTTTTTGCTGCAATATGAAAATGGAAATCCAGAAGACTTAAAAACATTAAGACTATGTATTTCAGGTGGTGCCTCTATGCCTGTAGCTTTACTAAAAGGCTTTGAGCAGAAATTTAAAGTTATCATTTCAGAAGGGTATGGGTTGTCAGAAGCATCTCCTGTTACATGCTTTAATCCACTTGATCGCCCTAGAAAACCAGGGTCTATCGGGACAAGCATTGTAAATGTAGAGAATAAAATTGTTAATGAGCTTGGTGAAGAGCTTCCACCTCATCATGTTGGTGAGCTTATTGTACGCGGACCAAATGTAATGAAGGGATATTATAAACTACCTGATGATACGATGAATACGATTCGTAATGGTTGGCTCTATACTGGAGATTTGGCAAAACAGGATGGGGACGGTTATTTTTACATTGTTGACCGAAAGAAGGATACAATTATTGTCGGTGGCTATAATGTTTATCCACGTGAGGTAGAAGAAGTACTTTATAATCATGAGGATGTTGTTGAAGTGGCTGTTCTTGGTGTGCCAGATCCAGATGTTGGCGAAGCTGTTAAATGTTTTGTTGTAGTGAAAAACAATGACATAACCGAAGAAATACTACTTGAGTATTGTAAAGAACATTTAGCAAAATATAAGATACCGAGCTCAATAGAATTTTTAGAAGAATTACCTAAAAACGCTACAGGAAAAATATTGCGAAGAGCACTAAAAACACAAGTTTTATAAGAATAGTATAGAAAGTATCGTAGTAGAGTATATATTTTCATTTTTAAAACACAGGTACAATTTTCCATCACCTGTGTTTTTTACTATGTTTGATAGATAATCTCCCAAAGAATATAGTTATTTTATTATGAAAATATTCAAAAAATATTGAACTATTTTTATATTTCTGTATAATTTAATCAATAAAAGCATAAAAGCGTTACAGGGAAAAATAAAAGGGGGATTATTATATGATAAAAAATTGGAAGATAGGAGCAAGTGTTCTTTTAGCTAGTTTCATAGCTTTAGCTGGATGTGGGAGCGGCGAAAGCACGTCTGGTAGTAGCAATGAAGGGTCTGAAGGAGGAAAAACATATAAAGTTGGGATTAGCCAATATGTTGAACATCCTTCTCTCGATGAAGCAACAAAAGGATTTCAAGCAGCGTTGAAAGATAAAGGCTTAGATGTTGATTATGATATTCAAAATGCTCAAGCTGACCAAACGAATAGCCAAACGATTGCAACGAATTTAGTTGGGGACGGCGTTGATTTAATTTTTGCAAATGCAACACCTAGTGCACAAAGTGCATTAAATGCAACGAAGGATATTCCGATTGTGTTTACATCAGTAACAGATCCGATTGGTGCAAGTCTTGTAAAAAGCTTTGAAGATCCAGGTGCGAACATTACTGGGACAACAGATACACATCCAGATGCAATTCCAAATACAGTGAAATTTATTGCTGATAATATTGAAGGCAATAAGGTTGGGATGGTATACAATGCTGGTGAACAAAACTCTGTTGCTCAGGTTGACCTAGTAAAGAAAGCAATGGAAGGTACGGATTTAGAAATTGTTGAAGCAACTGTTTCAAATACTAATGAAGTAAAGCAAGCAACAGAATCTTTAGTCGGAAAAGTAGATTCTATTTATATCATTACGGATAATACAGTCGTCTCTGCTTTAGAAACAGTTATTGCGGTTGCTAGTGATGAAGACATTCCATTGTTTGTTGGAGAATTAGACTCTGTTAAACGTGGCGGTTTTGCTGCATACGGATTTGACTACTATGATATTGGCTATGAAGCTGGTGAAATGGCAGCAGATATCCTTACTGGCGAGAAAAAGGTTGAAGAAGTTCCTGTTCAATATCCGAAAAAGTTAAAATTACAAATTAATGCAAAAGCAGCAGAGGATATGGGAATTGAAATTAAAGATGAATGGAAAGAAGAAGCAGAAATTATTGAATAAAGGTGAGAAGCTATGTTTACAGCTATATTCGGCTCTTTTGAGTCAGGCTTAATCTATGCGATTATGGCTTTAGGTGTATACCTGTCATTTCGAATATTAGACTTTCCAGATTTAACAGTGGATGGAAGCTTTGTTACTGGGGCAGCGGTTAGTGCAATTTTAATAGTTAATGGCACTAACCCTTTCCTTGCTACTCTAGTTGCACTGATTATTGGCTTTTTAGCAGGTTGTATGACGGGAATTCTTCATACAAAGGGAAATATAAATCCATTATTATCAGGAATATTAATGATGATTGCTCTTTATTCGATTAACCTGAGAATTATGGGAAAATCAAATGTACCACTTTTAACAGAGGAAACGGTTTTTACGCAGCTACAAGATTTTTGGAATAAGCTTGGGATTGATGCTGGATTAGAGCGATTATTTTTATCGATTGGTCTTGATGGCTTCATTCCAAAAACATGGTCAATTTTAATTGCGATGCTAGTATTAATTGTTATTATTAAGTTTTTATTAGATAAATTCCTAAAGACAGAGCTTGGACTTGCTATTAGAGCAGTTGGTGATAATGAAAACATGATTACGAGCTTTTCTGCTAACACAGATATGCTGAAAATTCTCGGTCTTGGTCTATCAAATGGACTTGTTGCATTTTCAGGTGCATTTATTGCTCAATACAATGGGTTCAGTGATGTCGGTATGGGAATTGGGATGATTGTTATCGGTTTGGCTTCCGTTATTATTGGGGAAGCAATTGTTGGGACTAAATCAATTGTACGCGCGACTTTAGCCGTTATTATTGGTGCAATCATTTACCGTTTAATTGTTGCAATGGCATTAAGATTTAACTTTTTCGAAACTGGTGATATGAAGTTAATTACTGCATGTATAGTTATTGGAGCCTTAATCATACCGCAAATTATCGATAAGCAAAAAGAAAAGCGGAAGAAGAGCCTACGTAGAAAGCGGGGTGGAGGCATTGCTACAACTAAAGCAAATTTATAAAGTGTTTAATGAAGGATCTGTTGATGAGAAAATTGCGTTAGACAGTTTATCCTTATCGCTAAAGGAAGGCGACTTCGTAACAGTTATAGGCAGCAATGGTGCGGGGAAATCAACATTACTTAATGTTATAGCTGGACGGATTATTCCTGATGAAGGGGAAGTTCTTATAAAATCTAAGCTGATGAATGATGTGAAGGAATATAAACGTTCGCAATACATTGGCCGTGTTTTTCAGGATCCGATGGCTGGAACTGCGCCGACGCTATCTATCGAGGAGAATCTTGCCCTTGCCTACTCTCGGGTTCATAAGCGTACATTAAAACCGGGAGTTACCACAAAAAGACGTGCGTTCTTTAAGGAGCAATTAGAGCTTCTAGGACTAAATCTGGAGAATCGTCTAACAGCAAAGGTTGGACTTTTATCAGGTGGTGAACGTCAAGCTTTGTCACTGCTGATGGCAACTTTTACTAAGCCAGATATTTTATTATTAGATGAACATACAGCTGCACTTGATCCATCTCGTGCAGAATTAATCACAAGGTTAACGAAAAAGCTTGTTGAAAATGGTAAACTAACTACCCTTATGATTACTCATAATATGCAACAGGCTGTTGACTTAGGAAATCGGATAATTATGATGGATAAAGGAAATATTGTTTTCGAAGCAGAAGGGAAACAAAAGCAAAATCTTACTGTTAACTCTTTACTGGAGGAATTTGCGAAAATTAAATCTGATAGTTCGTTATCAGATAAAGCTTTATTAATTTAAAAGGTGCTAGTCTCTTATCGAAACATATCGGTAATTGACTAGCACTTTTTTCTATGGAAAAAGCAGTTGTATGATAAAATATACATATGTATAAAATATTATACAATTTAACATTAAAGGAGTCATTATGCAATCAATACATAAGCAAATTGCTGAGAACTTAAAAGCGATTCGTAAGCTAAGAGGGTATAGTTATGACCAGCTAGCAAATGTAACAGGTGTTAGCAAAGGGATGCTGTCTCAAATTGAAAAGGGAGAAACGAGTCCCACAGTGAATACATTATGGAAAATTGCCAACGGACTGCAAGTTTCTTTTTCATCATTAGTGGAGGAAAAGGCACCTTCTGTTTCTGTTGTTCGCTTACAGGAAAAAGTCGCATTGACTGAGGGTGATGATTTATATCGAGTGTTTCCGTATTTTCCTTATGATAGTGCTAAACGGTTTGAAATCTATTACATGGAATTAATGCCACATTGTATCCATACATCTGATGGCCATTATGGCAACGTCGAGGAATATATATTAGTGTGTGATGGAGAGGCAACACTCACGATAAATGGTACTAGCTACACCTTATTAAAAGGAGATTCAATGAAGTTTCAAGCAAATCAACTTCATACATATGGAAACAATACGAATGAAATAACTAGTTGTTATTTACTAATCTATTATCCGTAAGCGATTACTTTGTAAATTAAAGTAGGAACACTATGAAAATAAAGGAGGAGGTACTCGAATTGGCAACAACAACGATAGAAAAGGGGCATACTAGCTTCCTTCAAGGAATACAGGGAGGAGCGAGCATTGCTATTGGGTATCTACCAGTTGCGTTAACGTTCGGACTTCTCGCTAAATCAACTGGTTTACAATTATCTGAAACGCTTTTAATGAGTTTACTTGTTTATGCAGGTGCTTCTCAATATATTTCTTTAAGTTTAATAGCGGCAGGAACTGGTGTGATTGAAATTATTTTTACAACGTTTATCGTTAATATTCGCCATTTTCTTATGTCTGCTTCCTTAAGTGAAAAGGTTGAGGAAGATGCACTTTGGAAAAAAGCCGTCTATTCGTTTGGTTTAACGGATGAAACTTTTTCGGTAGCTTCGATGAAGGAAGGGACGGTAAGCACAGCGTATTTATGTGGGCTTATGTTTATATCATATGCAAGCTGGGGGATAAATTCAGGAATTGGATTTGTACTTGGTGCTAGCTTGCCAACTACTGTCCAAGAAAGTATGGGAATTGCACTTTATGCAATGTTTATCGGCTTATTAATCCCATCATTGAAAAAGCATCGGAAGGTTCTTTATTTAGCGACACTTGCAGCAATTGTAAATTCAATCTGCTATGCGACACAGATGATTTCAACAGGATGGTCAATCGTCATTTCTACTTTGATTTCAGCACTTGTGATCGAATGGATCGATACAAGACTAAAAAATAAGGAGGATTTGGAGAATGGATAAAACCGTATTGTTCATGATAATAGGGATGGGACTCGTTACATACATACCACGAATGATTCCGCTTGTTGTATTAAGTAATATAAAGTTGCCGATATTTGCCCAAAATGTATTAAAGAATGTCCCTTATGCAACATTAGGTGCTTTAATCGTTCCAGGAATTTTTCTTATTAGCGAAGATCCGCTATTTGGCGTAATCGGTGCAATTGCTGCAATACTTATTGCCTTTATGGGGGCTAATGTTATTATCGTTGTAATGGGTTCAATAGGTACACTTGTTTTATATAGCCTGTTATTTACATAAAGTGACACATCAAAATAGCTTTGATTTGAGTTCTAATTAAACGAGCTTGTAACTACACTAGAAATAAGAGCTTGTTTAAGGGGGATAACTACTTGAGAAAATGGATAACTCGCTCAATATTCTTTTATTTTTTATATGGATTACTCGTATATTGGTATTTGTTTTTTTTCTCTGGGTCTGGTGTTCCTGCACCATATGAAGGAACGTCAGCAGACCCTTCAACATTTATGTCTGGAAGAGAATTGCTTCTTTCACAGGAGTATTCAACAATTAAAAACTTTCTCTATTTTGTGACAATCCCATTTGAATGGTTCCTTCTTTTTATTTGTCTTATTACAGGCTTTTCAAGAAAGATGCAACAATGGTCTGAGGCAACATCGAAATTTTTTAGCTTACAATCAGCTATTTATTTCTTTTGGCTATCATTATTTGTTACGGTCGTTTCGTTTCCGGTAAATTGGATAAGCTATCAAATATCTAAGTCCTATCAAATTACAACTCAAACTTTCTCAGCATGGATGAAGGATGAGATAATAGATTTTTGGGTTAATTACTTATTAATGACGATAATCGTCATTGTCTTATATTGGCTAATAAGACGATTTGAAAAAAGATGGTGGCTTTATGCCTGGCTTTTATCGATTCCATTTTCCTTCTTTTTAATGTTTGTTCAGCCTGTCATTATCGACCCATTATATAATGATTTCTATCCATTAAAAAATAAAGAGCTAGAGGAAAAAATATTAGCACTTGCTGATGAGGCGAATATTCCCGCTAATCATGTATATGAAGTGAACATGTCAGAAAAGACAAATGCGCTTAATGCGTATGTCACAGGTATTGGGGCAAATTCGAGAATTGTTCTTTGGGATACAACATTAAATCGATTGGACGAGGATGAAATTCTATTTATTATGGCTCATGAAATGGGTCATTATGTTATGAAACATATCTATATTGGAATTGTAGGCTACTTATTATTAAGCTTAGTTGGTTTATATGCTATCAATGTATTAATGAGGTTTATTATAAAACGCGCAGGATCATTATTAAAAATTAGTTCGATAAAGGAGTTAACAGCATTTCCGTTATTTCTAATGCTATTAGGAGTCTTAATTTTTGCTTCAAGCCCAATATCAAATGCAGTTGCCAGATATCAGGAAAAATCTGCTGATATGTATGCAATTGAAATGACAAACAATCATGAAGCAGCCATCAGTTCGTTCCAGGAATTATCAAGAGCCGGATTAAGTCAAGTGAATCCACCAGCATTGGTTAAAATTTTTCGTTATACACATCCGACAATGTTAGAACGGATTGTTTATTTAGAGAAGCATAAGGAAAGTGCCAAATAACCTGTATAATTGTAAGAAAAGGATCAGTGAGAAATAACTGATCCTTTTCTTTGCTTATAAATTTTAAACTGGGAATATGGCGTTCTGCAGCTGTCTTTAGCACTTAGGTTCCACCGGAGATAAGTCAAAATTTGTGGTAAAGAGTGTCTGAGTCTTTAATTTTCGAAATTCCCTATTTTTTGCAGAAAACAAAATAAAGACCGCCAATCGGCAGTCCCTATCCTAGCTCACATAAAGCTTTGTATTCTTTTGATAATGTCATAAATAATTGTTTGTTTTTTGTGTCAAGTGCATCATTAATACGTTCTTCTAGCAAAGATTTTTTCCTGATAAACAACGCCTCGTCTAAAACCATTTGGATATACATGTCTAGTACAGGATGCTCGGATGGAACGTTTTTCATTGTATTGCGGGACTTCATGATCTCAGTGTAAGATGACTTTTTATTTTTCATGAATATCACCCCTGATGCCTTTTTTATATTGTATGGAATTTAGGGATAAAAATCAACGGAATATTTAAAATCTTTTAAAATTAATTAGGAATATTTTTGTAAGTATGATATATAAGCATGTGGGCATCCTAATTCAATAGGAAGTGATATAAAAATGGAAGAAAAAGAGCTTGAATTACGCTCGACACCGTTAAATCCGTTAATGAATGTTGTCGTACATAGTGACCAGGATGAAACCAATATTGAATTAGAAGAAGAAGAAAAATGACTTTTTTACAGAAATGTAAATTAAGTCATTTTTTTATTGATTTTTTGTAAATTTATAGAATTAAATAGGTATAATATGCTAAATTTGATGTGGGATAATTTACCTAAAATTTTCTAGTGAGGTGTAAATAAGTGAGTAGGCTAAAGAAGAACGTAGAAGATTATATTATTAATCGTTTTACGATGGCGATTCTACCAAGTGAGGATAGAATGAGCTCTGTCATCTATGAGCTGAATGATTTATTACACGTTGAGCAGCGACCAATAGATGTAATCGAGCAGAGCTGCCGCTATTTCGGAAGCAGTTATCATGGTAGGAAGGAAGGCACTAGGGATTTAATGGGGGTTACCCATAAGCCGCCAATTGTTATTGACCCTGCAAATGCTATTTATTTTTTCCCCACGACTTCTTCAACAAGACCACAATGTATTTGGCTTTCACATTCTTATGTGAAAAAACACTCCAAAACAGCAAATAATGCAACAATTGTCACATTTACAAACGGAGAAGAATTGACAGTAAATATGTCAATTGGTTCGTTTGAAAACCAATTTTACCGGACAGCACAGCTAAGAACAATTATTTCCACAAGAATTGAGAATGAGCAAAGGAAAATGGAAATGCTTTTAATGCCAAAAGGAGAAAGTAAGTTTAGTCAATTATATGAACAGATTATTAGAGAAATTCAGCGGTATTCTTAATTGATTAAAGGTATGATAAAAAGAATATGGGGCTGTCATATTTGAGGATGATGTTTGCTTTGAACAGCCCCGTAATTATACTATCTTGCACCAACTTTATTTAAAAACTGCAATGTACGCTGATTTTCTGTTTTATTAAAGACGTTATCCGGTGTTCCTCTTTCAACAACAACACCATTGTCCATGAAGATAACTTCGTCTGCAACATCACGAGCAAATTGCATTTCATGAGTGACAACAACCATTGTCATCCCTTCCTCTGAAAGCTCCTTCATTACCTTTAGAACCTCACCTACTAGTTCAGGATCTAGTGCAGAAGTTGGCTCGTCGAATAATAAAACATTTGGACCCATTGCCATCGCTCGTGCAATCCCTACACGCTGCTGTTGACCTCCTGATAATTGGTGTGGATACATATCTGCCTTATCCTTAAGCCCAACCTTATCAAGAAGACGGTGTGCTATTGTACGAGCTTCAGCCTTTGTTTTTTTCAATACTGTCACTTGGCCCTCCATCACATTTTCCAACGCTGTATAATGAGGGAAGAGGTTATAATTTTGAAAAACCATACCTGTTTGTTTTCGAAACGATATAATTTCACTTGAAGATAATTTCTTTTTCTCCTGAAATTCAATAGAGTTTTCTCCTAAGGAAATCGTACCTCTGTCAGGTATTTCGAGAAGATTTAAACAGCGTAACAGCGTTGTTTTACCAGAGCCAGAAGGTCCGATAATGACGGCGGTTTTTCCTTTATCAACCGTTAAATCAATTCCTTTTAACACTTCTAAGTCATTAAACTTTTTATGCAAGTTTTTTATATTAATCATATACCGATACCTCCATTATTTCGCAACTGTTCGGTCGTATCGATGCTCTAGCTTTGCCTGTGCAAATGAAAGGATCGTACTAAATAGTAAATAGATGACGGCGACTTCAATATAAATCCATAACGGTTCATACGTAACAGCTGCAATTTGTTGACCTTTTTGGAACATTTCTGTAACTGTTATTGTTGCAGCTAATGACGTATCTTTAACTAGGCTTATAAAGGAGTTTCCTAATGGAGGTATACTTACCCGAACTGCTTGCGGAAGAATTACTCTTCTCATTGCTTGTGCTTTTGTCATACCGAGAGAGTAAGCAGCCTCCCATTGACCTTTTTGAATCGAAAGAATCGCTGCGCGGATAATCTCTGAGCTATACGCTCCTTTGTTTAATGTAAAGCCAATTACTGCAGCAGTAAATGGGTCTAGCGTTACCCCTAGACTTGGAAGTCCGTAAAATAAAATAAATAATTGAACGAGTAGTGGTGTACCTCTGAAAATCCATACGTAAAATTTCGCAAGTGCAACAAGTGGTTTAAAGCTAGAAAGTCGAGCTAAAGCTGTAAAAAATGCTAAGATAAGACCTAAGATAAATACAATAATCGTAAGTGGGATTGTAAAAGCTAATCCCGCCTTTAAAAGTGGAAAAAAGGAATCACTAAGGATTCCTATAATTCGTTCTGAACGTTCATCTGCAAACATCTTCAATCATTCCTTTACTTGGAAACATCAGTTCCGAACCATTTTTCAGAGATTTTTAAATATGTTCCATCTTCTTTCATGTCTGCCAAAGCTCCGTTAACAGCTTCTACTAGTTCGTCACTGCCTTTACGGAATAAGAAACCATTGCTTGTTGCATTTTCCTCTTCATAAACAGTTTTTACAGGTAGATCAGGGCGTTGTTTTTTTAGATCTAAGTATGATAGGCTATCGTTAATCGTGCCATCAATACGTCCTGAGACAAGGAGATCGATTGCTTGGTTAAAGCCTTCAACAACAGTATTTGTTGCACCATGATCCTCAGCAATTTTCCGGTAATTGCTATCTAGTGATTGTCCAACCTTTTTCCCTTTTAAGTCTTCTAGGCTTTTAATTTCATCATTATCCTCATGAACAACAAGGACAGCCTTTGAAACAATGTATGGGTCTGACATATCATATTTTTCTAATCGATCTGGACGAATAGCTACTTCATTTGCAACCATGTCATAACGCTTTGCATCTAAACCAGCGATCATACCATCCCATTTTGCTTCAATAAACTTAGGTTCGATATCAAGACGCTTAAATACTTCTCTAGCGATTTCAATATCAAAACCAGTTAGTTT
>NZ_CADEPK010000183.1 GCF_902829255.1 Metabacillus niabensis
AAACTATTCATAAATATTGTAATGTTAACAGGCGTAAAGTCCTTATTGTTTTTCATAAAAGTTATATTTTTTGAGACGAATTTACTATATTTTCAAGTAGTTTTTGATATAATAGGGTATGTGTGAAAGATATTGCGTTTGATGAATGGCTTGAGTCTAACAGCCCTCCTTTAGTCAACTTGCAATTGCCTTCACGATTGAAGTTTGATGTTATATCGAGACTTCTTTTATCATTTTTGGAGGAGGAACTAGGCATGGCTAGAATTTTAATTGTTGATGATGCCAAGTTTATGAGATTGACTTTATCAAATATATTAGTAAAGGCAAATCATGAAGTAGTCGGTGAAGCAGAAAATGGTATAGAGGCCGTAAAGCTATTTGAAAAGGAAGTTCCAGATTTAGTAACGATGGATATTACAATGCCTGAAAAAAACGGTATAGAAGCGTTAAAAGAAATTAAGGGGAATTTCCCTGATGCAAAAATTATTATGTGTTCTGCGATGGGCCAACAAAAAATGGTTGTTGAAGCAATTGAAGCAGGGGCTAAAGATTTTATTATTAAACCATTTGATGAAAACCGTGTACTTGAAGCAATAGATCGTGTTTTAGGATAATGTAAAAGCCATTTAGGACATTCTTAAATGGTTTTTTTATATTTTGAAAGGGATTTGATTAAAATGAAAAGTTCTATTAGGTAATTTATAAAAATTCGTATATACTTATAGATAGGACTTGTTTAAAGTAAAGGATTGGTTCGATTGCTTACATTTATTTCTACAATCTTCGCTATTTGTATGGCTGTTTTTGTCTTATTTATTAGGATGAAAGCACAAAAGAAACCAGCAACCGTGAAAAAAATAATTTTGCCTCCAATTTTTATGAGCACAGGTGCGTTAATGTTTATTCATCCGATGTTTAGAGTATCTGCTGCCGAATTTTTTGAGGCATTACTTGTTGGGATGATTTTTTCAATTTTTTTAATTAAAACTTCTAATTTTGAAATTAGAGAAAATGACATTTATTTAAAACGTTCAAAAGCTTTTGCATTTATATTAATCGGATTGTTAGTAATTCGAATTGTGATGAAATTGTATTTAAGCACATCAATTGATATTGGAGAATTAAGTGGAATGTTTTGGATTCTCGCGTTTGGAATGATTGTTCCATGGAGGGTGGCTATGTATTTTACTTTTAAAAAGGTAAAAAATCAATTAGATTCTTCGCCAAATATTCCAACTGTTTAAAATTGAATGAATAAAATGGTAAAAACTGTCTCCTAAATACTGTATCGATATGACTAACATATCGAACATTTGGAGACAGTTTTTTTAAAATAGCGCTTTATATGGTGAATAGTCAATTTGCTTTTCTTTTAATCTTTTTATTAAAAATTTATGATCACGCTTTGGTGTTGCGATTATATAGCCTCTGATAACTAAATCTACAGTGATATATTTGGCGTTTTCCTTTAAAGCAAGCTGCCCAATTTTACCAGCGATTTTCGCCCTGGCAACATCACGAAATAGCTCGGGAACTGGCGCAACTAATTCTTCTAATAAATCTTTTTCTTCTTGCTTCCATAAATGTTTCGTTTTTTGCAAATAATACTCCTGCCAATCTAAATCAGATTTACCATCCTCTTTAGGAAGCCTTTGTAAAAATTTTCGGAACATAAAAAACCCACCGATTGCAAGCATTGAGAGTAGAAAAACAATCCAAAATATAATGAACCAGAGAAACCAACCTTCTAACAAGTAAATCACCTCTTAACCCAACGTTTTTCTATTTATGTATTGTTTCATGTGAAGAATGGCATTTAAATTCAACATCCAATCATCTGTTTAATCAATTATCTATTCTGGACGTCCATAAGCTTGGTATTCTTTAGCAAGTAGGAGGATTGCTTTCTTTACTGCTTCTACTTTTACTCGGTCATATGAAGATGCGAGTATGTTGTTAAGCTCAGCTTGTACATGGAAAAGTGAATGCTTATGATAGATATCAAGTCGGATGGTTCCGACATCTGTTGGTAGATAGACAAATTCACACGTATGTTCCATTTTTGCTCCTCCTATTAACCATTAGTTAATAATGATTACTGAACAATCTATAAAGTATAGTTTGATTATATGAAGCTAAATTGTCGATCAACTTTAGTTATTTTAATAATATCAAAAATTAGTTATGAGTTCACTTTATTTATTAAGTAAATGAAAAGAAAAAAGTGCCTGATATTACATCAGACACAGTGATCCTTCCGATCCGTACATGGTTAAGTGTCCCGCAACAAGCGAATGTTTCGGAAGGATCACTTTAATTATACACGATAAATTAACTTTTGAAACAAGTAAGTATTAACAATAGATTTGTAAACTATATCTAAAGTGAAATTCAAAGGCAAGTTTGTAAGAGTGGATATTGGAGGTATTATAGGGCAATGTTAGGGGAGATGATGTCAGTTGTGAAAAGGGAATGAAAAGAGATAAAAAATAAGGGTAATTAACAAGTTTCTTAAAAATAAAGAAACCGATTTCATAAAAGTGATGTAGTGTGACATTTTTTTTGGTATCATAATAAGAGAAAGAATATTCCATAAAAAAGGAGAATCATAGATGAGTAATTCAATAGCAGTCCAATTATATACATTACATAGTGAATGTGAAAAGGATTTTTATGGTACGTTAGAAAAGGTTTCTGAATTGGGATTTAATGGGGTTGAGCTTGCTGGTTACTGGGGAAAAGAAGCTGAAAACTTAAAACGAACTCTTGATCGCCTTGGATTAAAAGCTGTTAGCAGCCATGTGTCATTAGAAAACTTAGAAAATAATTTAGAGGCTGAATTAGCATATTTAAAGATTTTAGATTGTAAGAATATAGTATGTCCATATTTGTTTGAAAATCAAAGGGATGACTATTATGCTCTTGCAAGCAGATTGAATAAAATCGGTGAGAAGTGTCAGCAAGAAGGCATTTCACTTAGTTATCACAATCATGACTTTGAACTAGAAAAAAGTGAAGGTAAAACTTATTTGGATATTTTATTTGCTGAAACAAATCCGGAATTCGTTAAGGCAGAATTAGATGTATACTGGTTAACATTTGCTGGGGAAGATCCTCTACAATGGATAGACAGATATTCAAATCGTTTGCCATTAATTCACTTGAAGGATATGACAACTGACGAAGAGAAAACGTTTGCTGAGCTTGGAACAGGTGGCGTAGATATTAAAGCAATTGTAGAGAAGTGTAAGCTTGAAAATGTAGAATGGTTCATTATCGAACAAGATAAATGTAAACGTTCTCCTTTTGAAAGTATTGAACAAAGTATTACATATTTAAAAACAATTTTGTAATATTTTTTGATTAGCTATATTTAAGTTTATTGTTGATTGGAGTGTAAGCATGAGACTCCAACAAGGAGACTCCTAGTCCGCCTATAGATAGGGAATGCCTGAAGTGGAAAGCAACAACAATGTTTTTAAGTCTTTAGTTTATCATTTTGCTGTTATGGAGGAATTTCATGTGGGGAAAATTAGATTAGGGATTATTGGGGCCGGTGCAATCGGTAATGTACATTTAACAACATTCGGAAAGCTACTTGATGAAGTTGAAATTATAGGTATTACGGATACATATATACCTTTGGCTGAACAAAGAGCAAAAGAACATGGCATACAAAAAGTTTATCATACTGCGGAAGAGTTGATTAATGAAGATAAGATTGATGCAGTTATAATTGGTGTACCTAATAAGTGGCATGCATCCCTTACAATTGCGGCTTTGAAGGCTGGAAAGCACGTCTTAGTTGAAAAGCCAATGGGGATTAATAGTGAAGCGGCTAAAGAAATTGTTAGAGTACAGCGTGAAACTGGAAAAATAGTGATGGTTGCCCATCAAATGAGATGGCAATGGCAAATTAGACAAATAAAAGAACAGGTTGAAAAGGGTGCTTTCGGAAAAATTTATCATGCAAAAACTGGGTGGTTTCGAAGAAAAGGGATACCAGGTTGGGGAAGCTGGTTTACGCAAAAATCTGAAGCTGGTGGCGGACCTTTAATTGATATTGGTGTCCATATGCTTGACTTGGCACTGTATTTAATGGGAAATCCAAAGCCAATCTCTGTTTATGGAGCAACATATGCAGAATTTGGCCCGAAGAGAAAAGGTATTGGAAATTGGGGTACACCAAATTGGCAGGGAGTTTATGATGTCGAGGATTTAGCGACCGCTTTAATTAAAATGGATAATGGGGCGATTTTATCACTCGAAGTAAGCTGGGCCGTTAATATGGAAACGAGTAATAACCCATTTATTCATCTCATGGGTTCAGACGGTGGAGCATCTATTAATGGAAATCAAGCAAAAATCTTAACTGAACAATTTGACCGTCCGATTGATATTGAATTATTTCCTAACGAAAACGAAATAGATGAGCGGATATACTTAAGTAAACATTTTATTGAGTGTATTCGCCAAGAAAAAGAGCCAATCACCTCAGCAATGAGCGGATTAGCAAACAATCTAATCCTTGATGCAATTTATGAATCATCTAAATCAGGTCGTGAAGTTGAATTGGATTGGAACATATAGTTTTATTGATTGACGATCATGTTAATGGAGCTTTTCACTAAGATTTTATACTTATGGGAAAGCTCCTTACTTTTTACATCATTTCCGAAAGGGGTAATTTTTATGTTAAGAGGATTAACAAAGGCGGGATTTGGGACGAGTATTGATGATAAACAATTTATTGAATTAGCAGCTGATTATAACTTTCAATCTGTTGATATAGATGCTAAACAATTTATTGAGAACTATGGTTTACCTCATGCAAAAGCTATTTTAGAAGAGAATAAAATTGTGATTGGAGCAATTCCACTTCCTGTTGAATGGAGAAATTCAAACGAGGAATTTCAATCAGATATCGTAAATCTTGTAAGCTCTGCTAAGGCAGCATTTGATTTAGGCTGTACACGCTGCTGTACATATATTTTACCATCCACAGATTTAAAGCCAGCTAGCTTTATGAGTACGACAATTAAGAGATTAAGAGCTTGTGCCGAGATATTAGATGCATATGGGGTCCGTTTGGGTTTAGAATATGTTGGCCCACATCATCTTCGAAAATTAGGGAAATATCCTTTTATTTGGACACAGAATGAAACGTTAGAACTTATTGATGCAATTGGCAAATCGAACGTTGGATTATTATTAGATTCTTATCATTGGTATACAACAGGCTTATCAAGTGAGGACATTACAAGGTTAAACGAAAAACAAATTGTCCATGTTCATATAAACGATGCATATTCTTTACCAATTGAAGAGCTTAAAGATAATGATCGTCTATATACAGGAGAGGGAGTAATAGATTTACCTTTGTTTTTAAACAGTATCAAACAAACAGGGTACAATGGAGCAATCTCTCAAGAGGTATTAACACCAAATCCACCTACAGAATCAGTAGTAGAGCTAATGAAACGTACTAAACAAGGTTTTGATAAAGTATTTTCCAGTATATAAAAAATGAAATACGACTTTTGAAGAGGGAAGACTGACTTTAAACATCTAAAAGTCAGTCTCTGTTTCTTTATTTATTGTTTTCATTCATTAGTGGAAAGGAAATGTTAATAATTGTTCCTTTATTAAGCTCCGAGGTAACGGTGATTTTTGCCGAATGAAGCTCGGCAATACCTTTAGCAATATTCATCCCTAAGCCTGAACCATCGGTGTTTTCCTCTGTATTTGTACCTCGATAATACCGTTCGAATAACTGTTGAACAGTATTTTCATCCATTCCAACTCCATCGTCTTTGACTTGTAGAATAATTTGATTGTCATTTTCATGCTTATTGATTGAGAGTGTAATGCTCGTACCTGGAGGGTTATGTTTAATGCTATTTATTATGATATTATCTAGCATTCTTTCAAACCATTTAGCATCAGCATTAATAGAATATTGGTCTTCAGCATTAATAAAATGAAACTCATACTGATTATAAGTTCTATCCTTTAAATACTTAGCTGTTATTTGTTGAACTAATTGGTTTAAACTATAATTTTTCATTACAAGAGATAATGCCTTGTTTTTGATTTGAAAAGTTAATGTAAAGTCCTCGACAAGTCTTAGCATATGTTCACTTTTCTCAACAAGGATATTCCCGATTTCAACCAATTCAGCTTTTGTCCAATTATATTGACCACTTTCTAGTAAATGACCATATCCTTGAATGGAAGACAGAGGTGTACGTAAGTCATGGGAAATACCTGTCATCCACTCTTCTCGCGTTTTTTCTAGCTTGATTTTTTCTTTTTCAGATGCTGCAAGTCTCTCAGCCATTTCGTAAAATGCATTGATTACTTCACGGTATAAACGATATCTCGTTCGAACTTTTCCGCTTTTACGAAATATTTTATGGCGCTCTTTTACTGTTAGCACTTCATCATATTGCTTTTTCCCCATCCGTTCAAGCCAGCTCGTAAAAATAAAGAGAGGCTGACCATATCGATAGCCGTTCCAAATAGATAGTGAAACTGTTATGAAAAATACCGAGGCACCGATAATGATGATAGCTATTATGAATTTTTCCAAAATGGTTATACTAGTATACTCAGAATCTTTCTTAGGCGATAATAAAATCCATGTGTTTTTTGTTGATGAGTCATGATAAATGGACGTTTCGGTTGAATAATATCCCGGTTCTTGTTTTCTTAGTAAAATATCAAGCGGCTTATATTTTTTTGCGTCATCCATTTCAGATCCTATAGATTGGAGAATTTCGCCTTCTTTATTGATAATATGAATCGTTGCATCTTTTAATTTCTTTTTGATCCCAGGCAGTTCATTTTCGTTAAGAAGGCCATTTGCATTATATTGCTTGAAAAGAGAAACAAGCTTTTCTTTGTTTTTATCTTTATATCCAAGAATATAATAATATGGTTCTTCGTATGTATTATCTACCTCAGATTTAATCGTATATCCTAAAAGTTGATCATTCTCTTCAATACTGATAATATCACTCATTGCATACGATGTTGGAAGTTCACTAGGAGTATTGAAATTTCCAACGACTTTACCATTATTGTTAATAACCTGAACCCACATTTCATTTTGCTTTAATAATGCTATCCATTTATCAGAGAGCGTTGCTTTATTATTATCAATGATTTCAGTATCTGAAAAAATTCCATCAAATACACCTACAGGAGTGTTCCGTTTAATCTCATCGTTTGCAATATAGTTTACTAATAAAAAGAAAAGAATAATAACAAGTATTGTTATAGCTATTGTTAATGTAACAAATTGTAATGAGAAATGAAAAATTAATCTATTTCTTAATTTTCTCATTTTGATAACTCCTAACTAGCTTATATCCTAATCCTCTAACAGTGACTAAAAATTTAGGATTACTCGGATCCTCTTCAATTCTTTCTCTAATCCTTCTTATATGTACTGCAACGGTATTTTCATCTACATAATGATCGAAGCCCCAAACTGCTTCAAGTAATTCATTTTTTGAACAAATCTTATTAGGATGTTTACAGAAATAAAGAAGAAGCATGTATACTTGTGCTGGACATGGAATTACCTCTCCATCTACATGTAGTTCTCCAGATTCCTCATATAAGATAAAGCGACCAAAGTCAAAAGCAGATGATTGTTGTATGCTTGAGACCTCGACAGTTTGCGTATTTCTCCGCAAATGTGCTTTTAACCTAGCGACAATTTCCAATGGATTAAATGGTTTAGTAACATAATCGTCTCCACCAATCGCAAAGCCTGTTAAAACATCCAAATCAGATATTTTAGCTGTCAAAAATAAGATATATGCATTACTTAATTGTCTGATTTTCGGACATAAATCGAAGCCGGTTTGATCAGGTAGCATGACATCTAACACAATGATATCCATTTTTTGCTTTTCAAGTATATGTAAAGCTTCCTGAGCGTTATAAGCAGTATGTATGTGCCTGAAGCCCTCCTTACGAAGAACAGTTTCCAGCATTTTTACAATTGAACGTTCATCATCAACTAGCAAAATCTTATTGCTTTCTAAATTTTCCATCTAGCTCACCTCTTAACATATCGTAGCATATGAACATTACGAGAAGTTGAACGAACGATTGAAAAGTTTATCGAATGGTAAACAATTGGTTTTATTGTGGAAAGCTTTGATTAGTAAAGTGGAGATATCAAGTTTAAAAAGGAGAATATTTATGAACACGAATCGTATCCATACCATTGATGGATTAAGAGGTTTAAGCCTTCTCGGAATATTAATGGCGAATATGCTGATATTTCAGTACGGAATATGGGGAAAAGATGAAATCCATTTGTATTCCTTAAATCAAATGGATAATATAGCTTATTACTTATTGAAAATTTTTGTAGAAGGCAGCTTTATGCCGATTTTCACATTTTTGTTCGGCTATTCGATGATTATGATGGCAAATAGCATAAAGAAAAAAGGGGGCAAAGTAAAAAGAACCTTTTTCCGAAGATTTTTCTTTTTAGCATTCATTGGATTTTTGCACTCTGAGTTTTTATGGGAGGGTGACATTTTAACTTTCTATGGAATAATGGGGATATTGCTTTTAATCTTTGTAAATCGAAAACCAAAAACATTACTTATTTGGGGATTATCATTGTTGGTACTATCATCGCTCTTTGGGTACGGTTTATCAACATATGAGACAGACGAAGAGAAAAAAACGACAGAGGAATACGTATTAAAAACGATCGATATATATGGAGAAGGAAGTTATTTCGAAATTAAAGAACATCGGAATAATGAAATGCCAATAGATATTCCTGATTTTCTATTTATTTTCGGTGTTTTTCTAGTTCCATTATTTTCATTAGCATTATTTTTAATTGGTATGTATTGTGCAAAAACAGGTTGGTTCGTTACACCGAAAGAGGATAAAAAGAAATATCTTACTATATCAGCAATTTTGCTTCCGATTGGTTTGATTTGTAAAAGTATGCTATATGTCATTCCTGAAAATCCATGGAGTGGAGCTATTAATATGCTTGGCGGGAATTTATTATCTTTAGGATATATTTGTGCCTTTGCTTTGATGTATATTAGTGGGAAACAATCTATGGTAGTAAAAATGTTCGAAAGTGTTGGAAAGTTATCTTTCAGTAATTATATTCTTCAAACAATCATTTGTACGACTATTTTTTATGGTTATGGCTTTGGTTTTTTTGGTAAACTAGGCGTTTTAATTGGAATTTTCCTTTCATTAATTATTTATATGTTGCAGATGGTTGGCAGCTATGTTTATTTGAAAAAGTTTAAAATGGGTCCACTTGAAAAACTCCTTAGAATATTTACTTATTTTTCATGGAAAGGAACTCAAAAAGTAAAGAATAAGGATGTAACAGTTAATGCTTAGCAGTTTGCTAGGCAGAAAGGAAAATTCAAATTAAAGAGGAAGCCATATTTGGGGAAAAGTCAGTATTTCTGAAAATTGACTATAAAAAAATTATTGAACCTGATAATAAAAACATTCTAGTCCAAAGAAAGATACCTGTCTAATGAATAAATATTTTCGCGGAGAGCTTTAAGAAAAGCTCTCCGCTTTTTATTATTTCTTGAATGATTTTTTAAATTTTGCTAGGGTGTTATTCAATTAACT
>NZ_CADEPK010000184.1 GCF_902829255.1 Metabacillus niabensis
TTTATGTAAAACAATAAATATGTTTCATTTGGATCAAGATGTCTTAACGCATATTCCTCGATCGCTAAATTAATTTGTGGATCCGTAATTCCTTTATTATCAATAAAAAGCATTTATATCCCTCCGTTTATTTTGTACACCATTCATAACCAGTTGAAGCTAATACAACTTGTCCATTATATAGCTCACTAGCTTCCTTCACAAGATTCTCATGCTCACCAAAGTGTGGCAAATGAGTTAAGATTACTTGTGGAACCTCTGCAGCTGCTGAAATCTTTGCTACATCCTTACTATTCATATGTCCAGCGTTTGTACCATCTTGGTCAGCATAAAAGCTTGATTCTGCAATAAGCAAATCAGCACCTTTTGTAAATGGAATAAACTCCTCTTTAAAACTCGAATCTGCTGTATAAACGATCGTTGAACGGTCATCTGAAATTCTCATCGCAAAACACGGTACTGGATGAATCGTTTGTAAAAACTCAATGGTAAATGGTCCAATCTTTAAAGCTTCATTAGGATTATATTCAATCCCTTTTGTTGCCTCTTTAAATGTTAAGCTTTTAAATGCTTCCTCATCTAATCTGTGTCCATAAATAGGAAGTGTTTTTTTCGTTCCTTTTATAAAAGAAGTCACGTGAAAGGCAAATTGAAGTGGACCGATATCTGCAACATGGTCATGGTGGTAATGCGATAAAATAACTGAATCTAAATCATCAAGAGCAATCGTTTCCTGCAGCTTTGACAGAACTGCACTGCCACAATCGACCAATAAGCGATAGTTATGTGATTCAATTAAATATCCTGATGTCGCTTCATTAACACCAGGAAAGCCTCCCCAATATCCAATAACCTTTAGCTTCATAAAATCTCTTACACCCTTTCTATATGTAAAGTAGATGTTTTCCCGCTTTTACTTTAATCAATATCTCCATTTTACTAAAGCTCTATGATGAATTCACGCTATTAAGCTTCTCGAAGAAAAAAATATCTATTGTAATAAAACAGTTGTTGACTGTTTTAAACTGTTATAATACAATGACTGTAATATAACACATAGGGGGATATAACATGTTGATTAAAATAACTGAATTTTTTAGAAATTTACCTAAAAAACGCTGTAAAGAGTGTGGCAATGAAATGGAGGAGCAGCATGAATGCTACAGTAATGTTTGCCATGACTGCTTGCATATCAAAAACTTATAGACTATCATTTGCTACCTCATCTGTACTAATACAATTTGAATAAACGAAAAAAGATGGCGATTATCAATCACCATCTTTTTTTACTGTTTCATCCTATGATGTCGCAACTAGCCTAGGCTTTATCATGGTCGATTCCCGAATCGCTAGTTTAGATGAAAATTCATGTCTTTCATATGAACGATACTGTTTTTTATGTATCTTTTCACAAATAACCTCAATCGCCTTTTGGGCCATCTCTTCTACTGGTTGAATAACAGTTGTAATCATCGGATCCATCAGTTCAGTAATTTCCATATTATCAAATCCGACTACTGCAAGATCGACAGGTATATTCCATCCATGCTTTTTTGCTTCTGAAATAAGTCCTGCAGCAACTGAATCTCCTCCAGTAAAAATAGCAGTAGGTGGATTCGTGAGACCTTTTATTTGTTGAAATACTTGTTTACCATCGGTAATTGATGATAAATGTTGAAAATAAAATTCATCATCAAAAGGATGCCCGGCCTCAGCTAAAGCGGCTTCAAATCCTCTTTTTCTCGCCTTCATTCCGATGCTTTGCGAACCGTTTGAACAGTAGGCAATTCTGCTATGGCCTTGTTCTAGTAAATGCTTGGCCACTTCATATCCACTGCAAAATTGATCCATATAAATCATCGGAATATTTCCATCCTCAAGTATTTCATTACATAACACGATCGGACCGTAATTTAAATGCTCATCAATAACTGACCAGTCATTTTCACAGGATGTCATAATCACCCCATCAACCTGTTTCGTCTTAAGAAGATCTAAATAACTACGTTCCTTATGTTTTGAAAATTGTGTTTGGCAGATGATCAACTGATAATTTTTTACAGAAGCAGCCATTTCTAATCTTTCTATCAATTGACTAAAAAATGGCGTGGAAATTTTCGGGATTAACACAGCGATTATTCCCGTCTTCTGATTTCTTAAGCTTCTTGCAGCTGAATTTGGCACATACCCCAAGTGCTTCATCGCCTGCTGAACAAGCTTTTTCTTCTCATCTGAAACATATGGGTGATCGTTAAGCACCCTTGACACAGTTGTTCTAGATAAACCCGCTAGCTTTGCGACATCTTCAATGGTAGACAAAATTTCTCCCTCCCCTTAGGCTCTATATTGCCCACCCTGCTTGACACTTGGAAACGTTTTCATATTAAATTATAAAAAAAGATGAATTATTTTTCAATCTTTTTTTATAGGAATCTATTATTTCTTCACTTGTTTTTAACGATAAATCAAATAAAAAGAGTCATTCAAACTAGAATGACTCTTTAACTAATTTTTATTGTGTTATCACTTCAGACTCAGTAAGAAGTGCTTTTTCCTTTTTAAGTTTAATCGTGAAATAGATTATCGTTCCAATCATGCCACAAATAATAAAGCTTACTAAAACAAATACTTGTGGCCATAAGGTAGAAAAGTTACCTGTAGAAATGATTGTCTTAAATCCTCTAACTGAATAAGTCATTGGTAGCCACTGATTAATTTTTTGATATCCTTCTGGAATTAACTCAAGTGGAAATGTTCCCGCACTTGTTGTTAATTGTAAAATCATAATAATGATCGCAATAAATCGGCCAGGATTATCCATTGTTGTAACTAAAAATTGGACAATCATCATAAATGTTAAACTCGTTAGAATGCTAAAGAGCATAAAAATCGGGATACTTTTAACTTCAATCCCTAACGCATATAGTAGAATCATATCTGCAAGCAAGGCTTGAATAATAGAGACAAATAATAAAACACTAAATTTACTTGCAAACCATGAGAAACCTGATTTAGGAATTCCTGCCTTTTCCCGTAATGGAAAAATAACCGTTAATAACAGTGCTCCTACAAATAAAGCAAGAGATAAGAAGTAAGGAGCAAGACCTGTTCCATAATTAGGCACATCATTTAACTCAACGGTTTTTAATTGTACTGGTTTTGATATCATGTCATATTTTTCTTCTGAACCTTTTGCATCTTTCGTTTCCTTAGTTGCATCACTCAATTTTGTTGCTAACTCATTCGTTCCTTCAGAAAGAGTGTTAACCCCATCATCAAGTTGACTAGCACCATTAGCTAATTGAACCGAGCCTTCCTCTAGCGCAACGGAACCATCTGCTAGTTGGTTAATCCCATTTAGAAGTTCTGCTCCGCCACCTTTTAATTGTTCAGTACCTGATTTTGCTTCAAGTAACTTGTCACCGAACACGTCTAAACCAGAAGTTAGCTTTGCTTGCCCTTCCTTAAGCTGAACGGCTCCATTATAAAGGCGCTCCTGCCCAGTGCTTAATTGGTTAACAGCAGACTCCACTGCAGAAACTCCATTATAAAGCTGTTCCGATTTTACAGGTAGGTCTCCTACATTATCATTCAAACTTTTTGCTCCTGCTTCAAGTTGCTCTAAACTTGTTGATAGCTCTTGACCACCTTGATTTATTGCATTTAAAGACTCAACTAGAACGACTAGTTGTTGTTTTTTGTCATCAGGTAAAGGCAAAGCTTGAAGTTCTGTGACCAATTCATTCACATTTCCTGTTACCTTTGCTAAATTTTCCGATAGATTTGCTGCACCATCACTTGCCGCTTTACTTCCATCTGCCAAAGCTTTCGTACCTTCAACAATTTGCGGCGAACTGTTTTTTAACAATTCCGTTCCATTCGTTAGTTGTGGCATTGATGTTTGTAACTGCTTTAAACCATTTAACGATTGATCCAATCCGTTCACTAATTGAGATGTTCCATTTTCAGCTTGAACTGATCCGTTGTATAACTCTGACTGTCCTTCCTTCAAAGCAGCTAAACCACTATCTAAGCTATTAATTCCATTTGTTAGTTCTCCCGTACCACTTGAAGCATCCTGCAATCCTTGCTTAAATGTTACCGATTTAGAAACAAGTCCTTGTAAGCTTTCATCTAGTTTAGCCGAGCCCTCTTTCAGGTCAGTTGAACCATCATTGATTTTTGCTGCACCATCGCTTGCTTCGTTAATCCCATCTGCCATTAATTCTATATTATCAAAAATCGTTTCTGCGTATGTTTTGGTGATCGATGTTGATACCTCTTCCTTGATTTTTTCAATCGCACTTTCACCGATTTGACCTGATATAAAATTATAGCCTTTATTCGTTTTAAACGTCATTTCTAATTTTTTCGGATTATCATCCTGCAAAGTTGTTGCATGCTCTGAAAAATTCTCAGGGATTTCTATCATCATATAATAGTCCTGATTTTCCAGTCCCTTTTCTGCTTCTTTGCTACTTACAAATTTCCAATTAAACTTTGGATCTTCTTTAAGGTTATCTACTAGTTCCTTTCCTACCTCAAGCTTTTCTCCTTCAAATGTTGCACCTTTATCATTGTTAACAACTGCAACAGGTAATTCTTCTAGCTTTCCATAAGGATCCCAAAATGCTCCTAAATATCCACCACTATACATTAAAGGAACAAACAGTACACCAATGACAGCTATTAATACCTTTTTATTTTTGAATAATGCTTTCCACTCTTGTTTAATTAAATTCATTGCTTTACCTCCTAACTTACAGAAAAACAGAACATCCATCTTGACTAAATTATTCATTCAGTCATTTTTTTCAAAAAGAGAAGGATCATCAGCTAGATAATCCTTTAAGAAGATACTGCTCAATTATTTGTGCAATTTTTTCCTTTTCTAACGGCTCATGTCTCTTTTCCCAATCAAAAATGAGAGATACGTATAGCTTTAATAAAATAAAAGCAGCTATATCAGGGTCGCATTTCTTTAATTCCTCTTTTTCGATAGCATGAATAATCTTTTGTTTAATATAGGAAAGGATCATATCTTCAACCCTTTTAACACCTTCTTTAACCGTTGGTGTCCCAATATCATTTCCCTCTTGGAAAATTTTAATTGTTAGCTGGTGTGTCTTACGAAATTCTAAAATACTATATAATGCTTGATGAACATTTTCAGAAAAGGATCCTTCCTGATTGAAGGCATTCTCTGCGACTTCCTTCATATCTTTTAACACACCTTCAATAATTTCAAAGAAGAGCTCCTCTTTGTTTTTATAAAAGGTATATATTGTCCCTTTTCCAACATTCGCTATTTTAGATACTTGATCCATTGTCGTTGCTTTGTAGCCAAATTGTGAAAAGGATTTAGTAGCTGCCTCTACTATTAGTTGCTTACGATCAATACTCAATCGAATCACCCCTAAAAATGACCAAATGGACATTTTAGTCATTTTGTATATTTGTATTATATCATGGTTCATCGTTTTTACAACATACATTTTTCCAATTTAATGAAAAGTGCTTTTCAATTAGTATATATTTTGGATAGAATATATTAATAGTGTTAGTTCTATTAATATATGTATAGTATGATGAAATAAACGGCGTACTATGAAGATGGGGGGGAACTATTTGAAGCTTATTATCGGAATTCTGCTAACTGTATTTGGACTTTTGATAACTGGTGGAACCCTAGTCGGTATATCAGAAGGGGAAAGTACAATTGCACAAGATTTTGGACCATGGCTTATTATAGGCTTTGTCCCACTTATCGTTGGAATTGGTCTTAATCTCTCATTTATGAAAAATAAAAGGCAGTACAAAAGACAATTAATCGAAAACCAAATGTTAAAATATGCAAAAAAACATAATGGTTCGATTACAGCGGCTGAATTAGCAATGGAAACTTCATTAAATTTTAAAGAGGCCGAAAAGGTATTAGAGGATTTTGCCAAACAAGGAATTGCATCGCGGAAAATTTCCGAAAGTGGGATATTTGTTTACCAATTTCCAATGATCTCAGATATCGAAAAATCGTCTGCAAAAGGGATCTATGAGATTTAAAAAATAAAGCAGCTACGTCCTCACTTCGGACTAACTGCTTTATTTTTACTCACTTCCCTAATTGTTTTAACACAACTGTTGCCAGGCAATCTATAAATTCAGGCTTTGCATTTGGCATTTCAGGGCGATAATAGCTTGCTCCTAATTCTTCCGTAACTACTTTACATTCATAATCATTGTCATATAAAACCTCTAAATGATCAGCAACAAAGCCGACTGGAGTGTAGACAAACGCTTTATATCCTTCATTGTATAGATCTCTCGTTAAATCTTGAACATCTGGTCCCAACCATGGCTCTGGTGTATTACCTGCACTTTGCCAGCCTACAGCATAGTTTTTTACTCCAGCTGCTTCTGCGATTAAATCTGCTGTTTCCTTTAATTGTTCAGGATACGGGTCACCCATTTTCGTAATTTTTTCTGGAAGACTATGAGCTGATACGACTAATACTGCTAATGCTCTTTCTTCATCACTCATGCTAGTGAATGTTTCTTTAACACGGTCAGACCAGTATTTTATAAATTTCGGCTCTTTGTACCAGCTTTCAACAGATGTTATGCTAATGCCATATTTATCTGCTTCTTCCTTTGCCCGGCCATTATAGGATTTCACACTAAATGTCGAAAAATGAGGTGCTAAGACAATACTCACCGCTTCAGTAATGCCATCTTCATGCATCTCTTTTACAGCATCTTCAATAAAAGGTTCAATATGCTTTAAACCGATAAACAATTTAAATTCAATTTCATCTTGAATTTTGTTTAAGTGCTGTTCAAGCTTTTCCCCTTGTTCAACTGTAATTTTTGCAAGTGGAGAGATGCCACCAATTGCTTCATAGCGATCCTTTAAATCCTGAAGCATTTCAGGGGCTGGCTTTCGACCATGGCGAATATGTGTATAATACCGTTCAATATCCTCCTCTTTGTAAGGAGTCCCATATGCCATAACTAATAATCCCATTTTTTTCTTCAAAATTTTCACCTCTAGTTAGTTCTTTATCATCTTCGGAAATATATGTTACCTATTTCACAGAAAAAATTATGCTTTCACCTTTGCATTTGATGAATATTCATGTACAAAAGATGTTAGTTTCTTTAATGTCTCAGGATTTACTTCCGGAAAAACCCCATGTCCAAGGTTAAAAATGTATCCACCTTGATCCATTCCTTGATTTAAAATTTCCCGCGCTCTTTCTTCAATTACTTCCCACGAAGAAAGGAGGATGGCAGGATCAAGATTACCTTGCAATGTTTTAGTTAAACCTTGAGAACGTGCTTCTTGAATTGGTAATCTCCAATCAAGTCCGACAACATCAAGCGGTAAATCGTGCCATTCCTTCGCTAAATGGCTTGCACCAACACCAAACATGATGAGTGGTACTTTCTCTGTTTTTAATTCAGTAAAGATTTTCTCCATTACAGGCTTAATATAATAACGGTAGTCAGCTACATTCAAAGCACCAACCCATGAATCGAAAATCTGAATTGCTTTTGCACCTGCACGAATTTGCGCTTTTACATAGGCAATACTCGTTTCAGCTAGCTTGTCCATTAACTTAAACCATGCTTTCGGTTCTGAGTACATAAATGCCTTTGTTTTGTTATAGTTTCTCGAAGGTCCGCCTTCAATCATGTAACTTGCAAGGGTAAATGGAGCTCCTGTAAAACCGATTAAAGGTACATTAAGCTGCTCTTTCGTTAATAGCTTTATTGTGTCTAAAACATACGGTACGTCTTGTTCTGGGTCTATTTCTCCTAGCCTTTCTACATCTGCTAAAGAACGAATTGGATTACCAATAACAGGTCCGATACCTGATTTTATCTCAACATCTACTCCAATTGCTGGCAGAGGAGTCATAATATCCTTATATAGGATTGCGGCATCCACACCATATTGTTCAACAGGTAATCTCGTTACATATGCACAAAGCTCTGGCTGATGAGTAATTTCAAATAGACTATATTTTTCTTTAATCGCTCGATATTCAGGCTGAGAACGACCTGCTTGTCGCATATACCATACAGGTACATAATCTGTTTCTTCACCACGGCACGCCTTTAAAAACGTGTCATTGATTTTCCGTTCAGACATCCAAAAAGTCCACCTTTCTATGCAAGGAAGCAATTGACTCCTTTATTAGATAATACTAATTATAATGTAATACTTATTCTATATTATTTTCTCATTCTATACAACTATAACGTTTACAGCTAACAAAGTATAGATGATAGAGACAAATGTCGTAAAATAGTCGAAAACCCTTTTGCAATTGGGTTTCTCTTACTTTTTACCGAGCAAATTCGGCGTATTAATTTCCTTTCCATCTCCTTCTACTTTCGTTTGAACATTATATGGGGCAACTTTATATGTTGCAGTTGAAAATACATTTGCAAAAGGAATTTCATAGTAACCTTTCCCTTTTACTGTTCCAAGTAATTCCTGCTTGTTCCCATTCTGTTCATAAATGCGATATTCTACACGTTCATCCTTTGCCGCGTCCCATTCAAGTGTTAATGTAAGCAAGCCTAATGGAGTAAAGGTATATTTCGCTTGAACTTGTTTAATTTCCTCTAATCTAATCGGGCTTTCTAAATCCTCTACTCCCTTCGGTACTTTGAAGGCAACTTCTTGATCCCATTTAGCGGTTGTTAAAATATCCTTAAAGAGCTTTGTCGGATATGAACTCCCCTTTGTTAAGTAATGCTGTTCATCAGTTTTGTCATATCCCATCCAAACAGCACCGACGACATTCTCAGTAAAGCCGACAAACCATGCATCCTTTGCTGCACCTTCTACTACTGTATAAGAGGTTGTCCCGGTTTTCCCGGCTAATTCTCCATTAAATTCCCCGCTTTTCGCTGTTCCTTCACTAACAACATGCTGTAGCATTCGCGTCATATCCCAAGCAGTTTGTGGCGAGTAAACCTTTTCTTCTTTATCTGTATGGTCTGCAATAACCTCCCCATCCTGACTTTTAATTTTTTGAATGACATGATGCTCGCTATACTTTCCATTTGTCGTAAATGTCCGATAAGCATTAGCAATTTGAATTGGTGTGACACCATCAGATAAACCACCTAAAGCAATTGCTAAGCCATCATCCTTAATCGGAATTCCTACCTTTTGCAAATACTCTTTACTTTTTTCAATTCCTAATTCAGATAACGTCCAAACAGCAGCTGCATTTTTCGAATGGATGATCGCATCGAACATCGATATATCTCCAGCATATTGTTTATCATTGTTTTCTGGTGAATAATCACCATAACTTTGCTTTTCATCCTTCAATAAGGAATAAGGTTGAAATAGCTTTGCTTCAATCGAGGGTGCATAAACGGCAATCGGTTTAAACGTTGAACCAGGTTGTCTCTTAACATGAAGGCGATTTAGTCCTTTAGGTACATAATCACGACCTCCGATAGCAGCTATTACACCTCCTGTTCTATTATCTAACAAAATAAACGCACCTTGAGCCTTGTCATCAGTTCCTGGAAAGTACTCGTTCTTTTGAAATAACTCATATGCTGCTTTTTGTATATTTTGTTGGATGGGGACAGTAATTGTATAACCTCCCCTTAATAACTCTTCATTTGACAATGCATACTTCTCTTCAGCTTCATCAAAAACCATATCAATATATGTTGATAGCCATGGACTCTCCTGCTTTTGATGAACTTGTAATTTTACAGTTTTCCCTTGTGTACGAACTGCTTCATCATAGCTAATATATTTTTGATCTGCCATTAAACTTAATATGACATTTCTCCGTTCTCTGCTTTTATCTTTATTTTCGATTGGAGAATAGGTTGACGGTGCTTTGGGAATTCCTGCGAGCAATGCCCCTTCCTCAAGGGTCAATTGTGAGACATCTTTATTAAAATACAGTTTAGCAGCTGCTTGAATTCCATATGCACCATGTCCAAAGTAAACTTGATTCAAATACATCTCCAATAATTTTGATTTACTATAACGATTTTCTAAATTAATCGCAATGATTGCTTCTTTAGTCTTGCGGAGGAATGACTTTTCATTTGTTAGAAATAAATTTTTCGCTAGCTGTTGAGTAATTGTACTTCCACCTTCTACCTTACCACCAGCTAAAATATCTTTATATATAGCCCTACCTAATGCCTGAATATCGATTCCATGATGCTCATAAAAACGTTGATCCTCAACTGAAATAAAAGCCTGTTGAACATATTCAGGAACATCATTAATATCGATAAGCTCTCGATTCTCAATAAATAATTTTGTTATCTCATTTCCTTCTGTATCGACAAGCGTTGACGCTGTATCCATTACTAATTTCTCTTCATCGATTACGTAATCGCCCATAAAAATAATAAATAAATACCCTAGAAATGCGAATAAAACAGTAAAAAATAAAACAATTCCTGATAAAAGAAGTTTCTTTTTCACCTATGTTCACCCCTTTTGAATTAGTATTGTTAAAATTAGGCAGGTATATGTGTCATAATCAAAAAAAGGCAAGCCGAGAAGATAATTGGTATACTTTAAAGAAATGATTGCATATTGAATGATGAGGTGAAAAATATGATGCTTTACATAACATATGGGACTGTTCATTATTTGATAAAATTAGTAGAAGCTCACCCCGACTTAAATCTTAGGCTAATGACAAATGAGAATACAGGGATACTTTTTCACGAAACAGATGGGAAAACAATTTTTAATGAGCCAAAATCATATGAAGTATTAGATTCAAATGGCTCGCTAACTGCTGGTAGTTTCGCAGTCTTTCACCACATCCCTGTATCTCATGAAGGTAAACCTCTATTCGAAAAACTCTTTAGCGACCGTGCACGGATAATTGAAAAACAGCAAGGCTTTTCAGCAATTCGAGTCTTACGTCCGACAAAAAACGATACTTACATTATTTTAACATTATGGGAAAAAGAACAATACTATAAGGCTTGGGTAGAATCTGATTCTTATAATGCGGCTTATCATAAGGGGCTACAAGAGAAGAGTTCATTTCTTCAACCATCTTTCGTAAAAAAATACTATGCCATCTCTTTAGAAGCATAATAAGAAACTCCTCTGCAAAATTTTCAGAGGAGTTTCTTTATTTGACATTCTATTCATTTTAGACAATATTTCCTTGGAAATGACGACGTGATTCTACATAACATTTTCAATTTCACTTATAAAACGTTTACTTATATGGCTATGTCAAAAATTATTTTGATTGGAGCGGAGGGGATGAGACTCCTGCTTAGAGAAGCTTGTCAAAGGGAGAACTTACAGGTGCATGTGTTTACGAATCCCGGTCCCTCTCGAGGAAATCGAATGCCTCCAGTTAAAATTCAACATCAAAGTATAACAGTATCTTTTTTTAAAAATAAGATAAAACTTGGTTGCTTATCTTTTAAACTTCTCAAGAAATCTTGTCGGATATTCACTAGGTAGTTTGCTAACTTCATCCAATCTATCCCACTGTTCTTTCGTTAACCTCCAACCTATACTGCCGATGTTTTCGTCAAATTGTTCCAAACTAGTGGCACCAAATATCGGTGAAGTAATTTCCTCCTTATTTAATAACCAATTTAACGCAACTTGTGCTGGTGGTTTATCAAGCTCATTTGATATCTTTTGTACTTCATTTAATATCGCAAAATTCCTTTCCGTTGAACGATACTCCCAGCTTGATTCACCGCCACCATTCGCTAATCTCCCACTTGATGGTGTAACACCTGCCTGGTATTTACCTGTTAAAAAGCCACCTCCAATTGGTGCCCAAGGGATGACACCGACATTTTCCTCTTTACATAAAGGAAGAACTTCACGATCCATTTCACGATTAATTAAGCTATATTGTGGTTGCACAGAAATAAAACGGACAAGATTATGATAGTCACTATACGCTAACGCCTTCATCATTTGCCATGCTAAAAAATTTGAACATCCTATGTATCGAACCTTACCGGAAGAAACTAAGTCATCTAAAGTTCGAATTGTTTCCTCAATTGGTGTTATATTATCCCAAACATGTAATTGATAAAGATCAATATAATCTGTATTTAAACGTTTAAGGCTTTGTTCAACACCTTCCATAATTCTTCTTCGCGAATAACCAAAATCATTTGGATGTGGACCTACACGCATTCTTACCTTTGTTGCAAGCACAATCTCTGTTCGTCTTTCCTTAATTGCCTTCCCAACAATTCGCTCTGATTCTCCTCCAACATAAACATCCGCTGTATCAATAAAGTTCCCGCCTTCATCAAGAAACTTATGAATCATCTTAATTGAATCAGATTCATTAACCTCTTTTCCGAAGGTCATCGTACCTAAGCAAAGCTCTGAAACTAGCAAACCGCTTTTTCCAAGTACTTTATATTCCATTTTCTTCACTCCTTAACGCAATTTTCATTCTAGTTTTGTATATTCTAGATTTAACGTATTATTCCTTTA
>NZ_CADEPK010000185.1 GCF_902829255.1 Metabacillus niabensis
GATAAATATAATGTCATATTAGCCAAAGGGGCACAAAGATATATTTTATTTGTAAATGAAAATGAAGAGGAAAATAGTCAGGTTTCATATGATACTTTAGTTAAGCAATATGAAAATCCATTTATATCAAAGACGTTCAAGAAAAATGACAAGCTAGGCTATTTATTTGTTCATGAACTAGATTCTAAAAAATATGAAGTAACAGTAGGAATTGGTGGAACAAAGCTAACAACTGAGACAGAGCTGAAAAACATAAAAGAGGATGCGAGAAATATGATGATTATTGTTTCTTCCATTCAATAACTTGAAAAGTTCGTTCACTGGAAACTAAAGAGGCATTCATATACAATAAAGATTGGATTGTCGTTTTAGTAGTTAAACAAAATAATAAGACTTATTTATAAGCTGGAGGTATATAAATGAAAACATTACAATCTATAGAAGAATATAAACAAATAATTGAAGGTGAAAACATCATTCTTATGTTTTCGGCAGATTGGTGTCCTGATTGTCGGTTTATTGAGCCGTTTTTACCAGAATTAGAACAACAAAATAGTGAATTTACATTTTATTATGTTGACCGTGATCAATTTATTGATTTATGTGCAGAACTAAATGTGTTTGGCATTCCAAGCTTTGTAGCCTTTAATAACGGAAAAGAAATAGGAAGCTTTGTAAGTAAAGACCGAAAAACACAAGAGGAAATTCAAGCATTTATTAATGACTTAAAAAACTAACTCGATGATTCACTCTTTAGGAGAGGAGGTAGCAGCATGAAAATGACATCAAAAAAGTTAGTGGAAATGATAAAAGAAAAGCTAAACCATTCTTCATTTACATTTGACTTTGATAAAGAAAAGGATAGCCTAAGAATAGTTGATGAACAGTTATCCAAAGGAGTTACTCTATCATTACCTGGAATTATCGCAAAATGGGAAACAGCTAAAGACAAAGCGATAGAAGAGGTAGTTTATTATGTTGAAGAATCCTTAAAAGCGATGAAGGAAAATCAAAATCTCGCTGGTAAGGAAAAATCAATATTTCCCGTGATTCGTTCAACATCATTTCCTGTTAAAAGTAATGATGGTATCCCATTATGCTTTAGTGAACATACAGCTGAAACACGTATCTATTATGCTCTAGATTTAGGAAATACGTATCGACTTATCGATGAGAAAATGATGGATAATGAAAATTGGACAAGAGATTATGTGAGGGAAGTATCGAGCTTTAATTTAAGATCATTAAAGACGGTTGTAAAGGAAGATCATGTTGCAGGAAATGTTTTTTATTTCCTGAATGCAAATGATGGATATGATGCAAGTAGAATTTTAAATGAAAGTCTATTACAATCTTTCAAGGAAAAAATTGAAGGGGAAATGGCTGTAGCAGTTCCACATCAGGATGTCCTTATTATTGTAGATGTTCGTAATAATACAGGCTACGATATTTTAGCTCAATTAACAATGAGCTTTTTTGCAAGTGGGACTGTCCCGATTACTGCATTATCATTTTTATACGATAATGCTAAATTAGAACCGATTTTTATATTAGGGAAAAATCGTTCGAAAAGCTAAAAGAGTAGTCGGTATCATATCTTTGCCCATAAAGTTTGAATCTAGATCGAACAATTTAATAGGTTTAATATAAAAAGAGGTACTGAGGAAACCATCCAATATTAAGTCCGGATAATTTCCCCTGTTAAACCTCTTTTTTCTTTTAAAGGATGATTCCATATTATCTAATTAATAAGTTTTAGTAGGAGTTGGGGATCTTATACATATTTGCTAGTCCAAATGAAATAGCTCTATTAAAAAAGATACAAACTTTTTTCATGATGTTTTGTGAGAAATATTGCAAACACGAAGAGAATCAACTACAAATTTAATTTTTTATTGATACAATAGAGTATGCGATATATGAATTGTTGAAAGAGTGATTAATTATGAATTGGTTAAAAAAACTAGTCAACCTGCTTACAGGTGACGAAGATGAATTTGAAATTGAAGAAAGTATTGAATCTAAACAAAATATGCAACAAGCTAAGGCGGACATCGATGTAGAACACTATGATAATTACAAGGCTGAAGCGAAAATTGCTTATCAATATCCTAAGGGGAATTTTAGATTTCCGATTATACCTGATGAAAAATTAGGAGTTCGTAAGGAACAGCCAAGAAGTAAACGTCAGTCAACCTTTACAACCGAAGAAATAACGCCAATCCTGAAAAAAACAGAGGCACCGACATTACCAACAAAAAGAACGAGAAGTAGAGAGACTGTTAGAGGTGTTGATACATCAGATACTGTACAGCCTAGAAGACCATTTCAACCTACTGCAATTCCATCACCTGTTTATGGGTTTCAGCCACGCCAGCAGCGCGAAAGAAAAATCAATCAAGAGCGTGCATCAGCAAATATGGCAACACGCTTTCAGAAAATTGAGGCCGACAATGCCGGTCCTGCAAAACTTCCATCAGTTTTTGAAAAAGATTTGTTTCAACTAAAAGAGATGGAGGAACAGAAAATAAATCATCTTCAGTCAAATGAACAAGAAGAGCAACAATTTACTAGAGAAATGGAAGATGAATTTGAAGTAAGTAAAACACTGCAGCTGGAAGAGGAAAAAACAAATGAAATTAATTCAGGCGAGGAACGAGAAGAGCAGCAATTTACTAGAGAAATGGAAGATGAGTTTGAGCCAAATGAAACACTGCAGCTGGAAGAAGAAAGAACAAATGAAATTAATTCAGGTGATCAAGAAGAGCGACAATTTGTTAGTGACTTGGCAGATGAGATTGAAATAAGTGAAACAATACAGCTGGAAGAAGAAAGAACAAATGAAAGTGATTCAGATGATCAAGAAAAAGTACAACAATTTGCCAGAGAATTAGAAGATGAGATTGAATTAAGTAAATCGCCACAGATGGAAGAGGAGTTATCAAATTCCATTGTTAATAGTAATGAAGAAGAAGTCTTTTTATTTGAAACAGATAATAATCAGAATGAGATCATGAAGGGTAGTTTTCCTTATCAAGCTCAAGAGGAAGGGATAAAACCAACTTCAAACAGGCTAGTTGAATCGAAAAATGAACATGATGTAACGAATGTAAAGCAAGAGGATGTAAAGATACAAACAGAGCAAACAACAGCTCATTTAGAAAAGAGGAAGCCTGCAAAAATTAATTCCTCAAAGCCGTTTAATGTCATGATGCTAGCAAGAGATAAACAGCGAATGCGTGAAAAACAAAGAGAAACAAGCTATCAATTTCCGCTATTAAGTTATTTAAATATACCTGACAAAGAAATGAATGAAGACAATTCTTGGTTGAATGAACAGAAAGAATTATTAGATAGTACATTACTAAATTTTAATGTACGAGCAAGTGTCGTAAATGTAACGCAAGGCCCTTCGGTAACTAGATTTGAGGTCCATCCTGAGCCGGGTGTTAAAGTGAATAAAATTACAAATTTAAGTGATGATATTAAGTTAAGTTTAGCTGCTAAAGATATTCGGATTGAGGCTCCGATACCAGGTAAAAACACAATTGGTATTGAAGTACCAAATAAAGTAAGCAAAATGGTATATTTAAGAGAAATTTTACGCAGTACAGAGTTTCGCTCGAATCAATCGCCAATGACTGCTGTTTTAGGATTAGATATTTCAGGGCAGCCAGTTGTCACAGATTTAAAAAAGATGCCTCATGGATTAATTGCTGGGGCAACAGGATCAGGAAAAAGCGTATGTATTAATACAATCTTGGTTAGCTTGCTTTATAAGGCAACGCCACAGGAAGTAAAATTAATGCTTATTGACCCTAAAATGGTAGAATTAGCACCATATAATGAAATCCCACATTTAGTAAGTCCAGTTATTACAGACGTAAAGGCAGCAACGGCTGCTTTAAAATGGGCTGTTGAGGAAATGGAAAGACGCTATGAATTATTTGCTCATACAGGAACGAGAGAGATTACACGTTATAATCAGCTTGTTAAGGAGCATAAACAAGGGGAGCATCTACCATATTTAGTGATTGTCATTGATGAGCTTGCTGATTTAATGATGGTTGCACCTAATGATGTCGAGGAAGCGATAGCTCGTATTGCCCAAAAAGCTCGTGCATGTGGAATCCATTTAATCGTTGCAACACAGCGTCCATCTGTTGATGTTATTACTGGTCTAATTAAAGCAAATATACCTACAAGAATAGCGTTTTCCGTCTCATCACAAGTAGACTCTCGGACGATTATTGATGTTGCAGGAGCAGAAAAGCTACTTGGAAAAGGAGATATGCTATTCTTAGAAAATGGTTCATCAAAAGCTGTAAGACTACAAGGTACGTTCGTGTCAGATGAAGAAATTGATAAAGTTGTAAAGCATGTAAGACAGCAAGCAAAACCAAACTATTTATTCCATCAAGAGGAGCTTGTTAAAAGGGCAGCTATCCAGTCTGAAGAAGATGAACTCTTTATCGAAGCATGTGAATTTGTAGTAAATCAAGGTGGCGCATCTACTTCATTATTACAAAGACATTTTCGAATTGGCTATAATCGTGCAGCAAGACTTATTGATATGATGGAAGAGCAAGGAATAATATCCGAAAATAGAGGAAGCAAGCCTAGGGATATCCTTATTACAGAGGAAGAATTAGAGGTCATTCAAGGAGAATAGTGATCGTATGGTCAAAGGGTAAGGGTGAAGAATTCATGAAAAAAGGTCCTATATTGATTGGGGTAATGAAAGAGATTATAAGGATCGAAAAGATGGGTGAGAATGGGTAATATCATTGATTTTGAAGCAATTCGAAAAGAAAAAGAAGAACAGCTTCTTACCCTTACCCTAGAACATGCTAGTCAATTGCAAAATTATATCAATAAAAATGTGAATATTAGAGAAATGGTGAAAGCCAAACATATATTTAATGCGAAAGTTGAACGTAATCGTTCAGTACCTTTTTCATCGTTGGAAGACTTGCTTTTTCAAGATTGGTTAAAGCATGATTATCTAACAATAAGAGGTACGACAATTTATCAAGAGTTTATCCATCAATTCTCAAAAGCTAATGGGATACACCCATTACAACAGGTTCTCCATGCTTTATTTATGGCAAGTGTACTTGAACCATTTAAAGTAATAAAATTTGAAGAGCATCATATATATGCAGAGAAAATATTAACTGGAGAACAAGCTTTTATATATGTAACTTCTCCTTTGGAAATCACAACTAATAAAATTGTATTTTTTCGCTCAATTCCAATTTTCACACAACTCCTCTGCATTAGTGACTTATTCGCAGTGGATGAAGAAAAAATGAATAAATTTTTCTTAGACTTTCATAAAAGTCAAGACAGTTGGCGTACATTTTTGAAGAAAAATGCGATAAAATATGTATGGAGTTGCCCTTGAAAGTAGAAATTTGAGACTTTTGAATTAAAGGAATTCATAGTCAAGATAACTTTCAAGTGATATAATATACAACCGTAAGCTTATTACATACGTAAGGGTTCGATAACGTAGGATAAGATTTATAAGGAATAATTAAAATATAATCAATATAAAAATTAGCTCTTATGAGGATAGTATAAGAAAAATAAGTGATTACTTTTTAAAGTGGTTTATTGTTTTTCTAAAGGTTTCATATAGATGAGTTGCAAATCTAGATGAGCGTCATATACTGTCAATCAGATAGACGTTTGTTGGAGGTTCTATTATGACTGTTTATCATTTTGTTGGTATTAAGGGTACGGGGATGAGTGCCCTTGCACAAATTTTACATGACATGAATTATCATGTTCAAGGATCAGATATAGAAAAGAAGGTCTTTACACAAAAGGCACTTGAAGCTCGAAATATAAAAATATTACCCTTTGCTAAGGAAAATATTAAAGAAGGTCTAACAGTGATCGCAGGGAATGCTTTCCCAGATACACATCCTGAAATTGAAGAGGCGAACCGAATAGGCTTACCTGTTATTCGTTATCACCGTTTTTTAGGTGAATTCATGGAAATGTATACGAGTGTTGCAATAACTGGTGTGCACGGAAAAACATCAACTACAGGTTTATTATCACATGTTATTCAAGGAGCAGAACCAACTTCTTATTTAATTGGTGACGGGACTGGAAAAGGAATTCCAAACAGTAAATATTTTGTTTTTGAAGCTTGTGAATATCGCAGACACTTTTTGTCATATAAGCCAGATTATGCGATTATGACAAATATTGATTTTGATCATCCAGACTATTTTGCTAATCTAGATGATGTATTTGATGCATTTCAGCAAATGGCTTTACAAGTAAAGAAAGGAATCATTGCATGTGGAGATGATGAACAGTTACAACAAATCCAAGCGAAAGTTCCTGTCGTTTATTATGGCTTTGGAGATGATAATGATTTCCAAGCAAGGAATATTGTAAAGTCTACTGAAGGTACAGCATTTGATGTATTTGTACGGAATACGTTCTATGGGTCATTTAAAATCACTACATTTGGTGATCATAGCGTATTAAATGCGTTGTCTGTTATTGCTTTATGTCATTATGAAGGAATTGACATCGAAATTATCCAACAGCGTTTGCTAACATTTGAAGGTGTTAAGCGTCGCTTTAATGAAAAAAAACTTGGCGATCAAATCTTAATTGACGATTATGCGCATCATCCAACTGAAATTAACGCAACGATTGATGCGGCAAGACAAAAGTATCCAGAACGTGATATAGTCGCCGTTTTCCAGCCACATACTTTTACAAGAACACAGTCATTTTTAGATGAGTTTGCAGATAGCCTTCAAAAAGCAGACTATATTTATTTGTGTGATATTTTCGGTTCAGCGAGAGAGAATGCAGGAAAACTGACAATTGATCATTTGCTTGAAAAAATTAATAATTCGCATTTGATCATTGAAGAAGATACATCGATTTTAAAACAACATGAAAATGCTGTAATCGTATTTATGGGTGCGGGAGATATTCAAAAATATCAAGAAGCATACGAAAAGGTTTTGGCATAAAGATATAAGATTTGCTGACTATATAAGAGGATTACCTTCGTAATGTTCTTATTGATGTCAGCTTTTTTATTGTAATGAGCCATTTAACTAGAGGGATACCTCGAATGGAGGCGAATCAAAATGGAAGAGGGACAAGTTGTATTAAAGGTTGATAATCTATGTAAGAATATTAAAAAGTCATCGATTATAAAAAATGTTAGCTTTGAATTGAAGAGAGGGGAAATATTAGGCTTATTAGGCCCAAATGGATCAGGAAAGACAACGATTCTTAAAATGCTAGTTGGCTTAATAAAACCAACAGCGGGTACAATCGTTATTGAAAATCAATCATTATCAAATCATTTTGAATATGCAATTCGCCATATCGGAGCTATAATTGAAAATCCGGTAATGTATGATTATTTATCAGGGTATGACAACCTTCTTCATTTCTTTCGTATGACCTCAGAATTTTCATATAATCGGATAGATGAAGTAATTGAACTGTTAAATATGGAAGATTATATTCACGATAAAATGTCTACCTATTCATTAGGTATGAAACAAAGAGTTGGCCTAGCACAAGCAATTTTACATCAGCCTACGATTCTCTTATTAGATGAGCCAACAAATGGCTTGGATCCTGAAGGAATAATTAGCCTAAGAGAAATACTTAAACGTTTGGCAAGGAAAGAGAATGTATCTGTTATCATTTCAAGTCATATTTTGGCTGAAATCGAAATGATTTGTGATAGTGTTATGGTAATTGATCAAGGGAAAAGTATTAAAAAAGGACAGATGAGCGAGCTAAATAATGGAGACACTGGGAAACAGACCTATACATTTACTATTTTAAACAAAAATAATGTTCATGAATTACTAGAGGAATTATGTTCACCTTACAATATTCAATTCAAGGATCAGCAATTTACTTTAGACTTAATTAGTACAGAGGTTGCGATGATTAATAAAAAATTAGTTTCTGCTGGTATTGACGTTATTGGTATTGAAAGGACAAGCAATGCTTTAGAGGCGTTATTTTTAAATACGTTGAGAGGTGAAGACAAATGAAAATGACATATCTTCACTTATTAAGAAATGAATACATGAAGCAGTTTAAACGTCCAAGAATTTGGATGTTTATAGGCTTTATGATCGTCATGAATATTATTGCTGGTTTGTTTTTTAAATTATTGTTTCGACAAACTGACTTTATGTTTTGGGATTATATCCATGCAAGCTCCTATTTATTACTTGTCATTCAATTTATTTGTATTATCATTGCCGGTGATATCGTTTCAAGTGAGTATGAAAGAGGTACAGTAAAGCTATTATTTACCCGTCCAATTAAGAAGCTACATATTTTATCCTCGAAATATATAATGACACTTTACTGTATTCTATTTTTCGTCTTGATGCAATTCGCCATGTCAGGTTTAATTGGACTAATATTCTTTTCAGATACTTTGCTTGCTTTGAGTGAGCAAGTGTTAATTAGTTTAGGGAGTTATTTGTTCACATTTATTGAAATGATTGTGATATGTACGGTTGCTTTTTGCTTATCAGCAATAACAAGAAGTAGCGTTATCTCCATAGCTGTTTCAATCTTTTTAGTGTTTACATCCAGTATTGTGATTACCTTATTACAGCATTACAAGTATGAAGCTGGAAAGTATTTATTATTTGCTAATTCGAATTTGATGCCATATTTTTTTGGAGATCCTTTATTTGAAGGGATGACACTCGTTTCTTCCATCGTGAACATCCTTGTCCATTTTATCTTTTTATTTTTCCTTTCCTATATTTTTATAGCGAAGAGGGATGTTCACGTATAGTCCCATAAGCTCTCTGTTGCATTGTTGATGATTAATAAAAAGGGATAGTTGGTGGTGCACGAATCGAAGTGCTAACTATCCCTTTTACTTTATATTATTTTAGATTCTCACTATTTAACGCTTCTAACTCAGGAATGACAAATTGCCCATCTTTTCTAATGAGAACATCATCGAAATAAATTTCTCCGCCACCATATTCAGGACGTTGAATCATTACCATATCCCAGTGAATATTTGACTTATTTCCATTATAGGCATCATCATATGCTTGTCCTGGAGTGAAATGGAAGCTACCAGCGATTTTTTCATCAAAAAGGATGTCCTGCATTGGATGAAGAATATATGGATTAACACCAATTGCAAACTCGCCAATAAATCTTGCCCCTTCATCAGTATCAAATATTTTATTTATTCTCTCTGTGTCATTTGCTGTTGCTTCAATGATTTTACCATCCTTAAATGTTAATATGACATTTTCAAAAGTAAAACCATTGTAAGGCGATGGAGTATTATACGTAATTTTTCCGTTAACCGAATCGCGAACAGGTGCTGTATAAACCTCTCCATCAGGAATATTCATTTGACCAGAGCATTTGATTGCTGGGATATCCTTAATGGAAAATGTTAAATCAGTTCCTTTACCTGTTATGCGAACTTTATCTGTTTTGTTCATCAATTCTACTAATGGATCCATTGCTTTATCCATTTTACTGTAGTCAAGGTTACAAACATCAAAATAAAAATCCTCAAATTGCTCAGTGCTCATTTTCGCAAGCTGTGCCATTGAAGCGGTTGGATATCGTAAAACAACCCATTTTGTTTTAGGCACGCGAATATCGCGATGAACTTTCTTTCCAACGGTAGAACCTTGAAGCTTCATTTTATCGTCTGGAACATCCGCAAATTCATTGATGTTATCACCTGATCGTAACCCTATGTATGCATCCATATTTTTCATTACTTCCGCTTCAAAATCAGCAATCATATTATATTGCTCTTCTTGCCCGCCCATTAACAATGCACGGTCAATTTGGTTGTCCTTAAGTGATACAAAAGGAAAACCTCCAGCTGCATATGCTTCTCTTATTAATGCAACGACTAATTCCTTTTGTAAACCGAAATTCTCGATTAGTACCTTTTCACCTTTTTGTAGTCGAATAGAGTAATTAATTAGATTTTTTGCTAAAGTATCAATTCGCTGATCCTTCAAAATTTATTCCTCCTTTGTTCTTTAGGTTTTTCTATCAATATTGAAAAATTAGAAACCCTACAGTCTACATTATAGCAAAATAATAGTCACAAATAGAAAAATTCACCATAAGTAGTCTGCTAGAGCCACGTGCTTTATTGTGCCCAATGTCAATCATTGCTTGTATGAGGGATAACTTGTAAAATAATACAGGAAGGGGTACGAATAATGCTTAATAGACTTTACCTATTCGTATTTATTTATGTTTATAATAGATGATGACGGGTATGGGTATTAACATAGGAGGTGTAAAAGTTGATTATTATCTTGTACTTAAGTATTGCATTAATAGCAATTGCATTCACGATTCTAGTTATTTACGTTTCGAAAACATTAAATGCTTTACAAGGAACATTAACAAATGTAGCTAGCACATTATCAGCTCTTGAAAAGCAAATGGAAGGAATTACATCGGAAACAACACAACTGTTACATAAAACAAATAATCTTGCAGAAGATATTCAACAGAAGTCTGAAAAGCTTAATTCTGTTGTTGATTCGGTGAAGGATATTGGGACAACCATTCAACAGCTAAATCAATCTGTGAAAAATGTTACAACATCTGTTGCTACCAATCTTGAACAAAACCAAGATAAGGTTAATCAAATTGCTCAATGGAGTAATGCTGCGATTGAATTATGGTCAAGATGGAAACAGAAGAAAGAATCTAAGCAAGTTGGTGAATAATAATAAATGTACATAAGTAAAGGAGGAAGTTTATTATGAGTAATCGAGATTTTATGATTGGTTCAATTGTAGGTGGACTTATTGGCGCAGCAGCAGCATTAATGCTTGCTCCTAAATCAGGTAAAGAAATTCGTGAAGAACTTGGTCAACAAGCGAATAAGATGAAGGAGCAATCTGGAAGATTTTCAGCTGAACAAATCTTTGAGAAAGGGTCAGATTTTGTAAATGTAGCAAAGGATAAGACATCAACACTTTCTCAGGTTGTATCAGAGCAATCATCTCAAATAATGAATAAAGTTCGAGATATTACGAAAAACTCGAATGGACAAGCTAATGATGTAATTGAAAATATGGTTGGGGATGCATTGGAACAAATTGCTGAAGATTCAACGGAACCAAAAACGAAAGATACTAATGCAAATTCACAGCCATCTGAGAACGAAAACAAACAAACGCTATAAAAAAGTTAAAACTTAGAGGGTGAGAGAGTGAGCAATAAACCGATTGCAACAATTGAGGAATTTGAAGAGTTATTTAACAAACACGATGAATTTTTATTTATGAAAAATAGCCTAACGTGTCCAATCAGTCAGGCTGCATATGAAGAATTTATTGACTTTACAGAGAAGCATCAAGACTATCCTAGCTACCATCTACATGTTCAAGAGGCTAGACCACTTTCAAATTATATTGCAGAAACATATCATATTAAACACGAATCTCCGCAGGCTCTATTATTTAAAGGGAAAGAAGTTAAGTGGAATGCATCACATTGGAAAATTACCTATGATGCATTGAAAAAGGAAACAGCTCAGTAAAAAAAAGAAGATGGTTGCATATAAGTGCAAATCCATCTTCTTCTTTGTTTACGGTTTGTTAAACTTTGTTGTTGATTTCCTCTTCAGAGATTGCTTTCCGTGAACAGCCCGAGAGTCTCCTTTAGCAATTGGTGCCTTCTTTTAGGGCTTCCATTGACACGCATCTCTGAGTAGGAGTCTCATATATCGTTCCAAGCAACAAAGTGCCTAAAAATCAACAACAATCTTGAACAATAGCTTTATATTATAAATACTATAACCATTTAATTGTTAGCTCATCACCAGGTGCAATTGGGTCTTGAAAGTTTGTCTCCTGACCATTTTTTTGCAAAATAAATTGGTTAGTTCCTGACGAAGGTAACTCGATATTTACTACTGTAAAGACATCTTGAAAAATAAACGGTTGCACACTTTTTTTCTTAGAAATTAATTTGTCACCGTTATGTATAATTGTATCGTATTCCAGTTTTTTGCCATTTCGGTAAAATTCAGTAATCGATTTTTCGATTGTCACTTGCTCACCATTAAATAGGACCGGTATTGATTGGGAAAGGGTAAAGCTTGTTTCTTTCATTAATTGCTTAAGCGTCGGCTCAATTGTTTCGTTAATAAAAACAATATCACCATTTTCAAGCCTTGCATCCTTTGATGTTGCAAGACCGTTTTTATATAGCTTTGCAGAAAATGATTCGATCGTCACAATTTTTTCATCGATTTCAATAGAAAAAGGCTTCATTTTTGCAACGAAATGTCCCATGTTTATACATTGTAAAAATTCCTCAATTGTTTCAGGGATTTCACATGTAACTCGATCTCTGTCGACTAATCTTGTTTCTAGATTCGTCTGAACTTCTCCATTTATTTTATATATAGGATTTACGGTGTGGGTGATCCCATTTATTGTAACCGTTTTTGCTTGAATATGATCAAAAAGAGAACCTAACGTCACAAAAGGTGTTTTTCCATTTTCACCCTTCTCAATATGTATCATGTCTCCATGTTTAATTTCATCGTCAAGAGAGGTTATTTCATTATTTTTCTTAATAACTGGTGGTGAACCATGCTCTCCTGGAATCGTGATTGATTTTCCATTTGCTTCAATGAAAATGGCCATTCCTGGCTTACCAAATAATTTATTGAGCTGTAGCCCAGAGGCTAGTATGCTGTCACCAACTGTTAATGTTTTCATATGAAAGAGTCTAACAGATCTTTCGTTTACTTTTACGCTAATATATTGGATTGGATTTTGTTTTGAAGCAACTGCAATTCCGATTGGTGTCACCAATTCAGGTCCTTTTTGAACATGATCGGCCAATTTTAGATGGGAAATTGCATCTATTCCTCTAATAGCAACACGATTTTCTGGTAATTCTAACTTTGTAGCTAACCGCTTTGGAAGCTCAGGAGTAAGGCTTCCACCTCCAACTAACATGACTGCCTTAGGCGAAGCTCCGTTGTTTAACTGTAATATTTCATCCTTGATTGAACTTGTTAGTTTATCAATGGCCGGAGAAATTTTTTTAATAACTTCCTCACTTGAGACGTCAGTTTCAAATCCTAAAATATCAGTAATCGTAATGGAACTATTAGTAGTTAATTTCCTTTTTGCTTCCTCTGCCTTAGGGAAATCAAGAAGGAATTCATCAGATATTGCTTCTGTAATTTCATCCCCAGCAATTGGAACCATCCCATACGAAATGATTGTTCCTAAATCAGTAATCGCAATATCCGAAGTTCCTGCACCAATATCAACTAGAGCAACATTTAATCTTCTCATAGAAGGGGGAATTAAAACATTTATCGCTGCAATTGGCTCTAATGTTAGAGCCTCCATTTCTAAATCTGCCCGGTTTAAGGCAGCTAATAATGATTCTACGACAACTTTCGGGAGAAACGTTGCGATTATTTCGACAGCTACTTCGTCACCCTGTTGATCGATTAAACTACCGATTTCTTCGCCATCCAATTTGTATTGAAGTACAGAATAGCCAACACAATCATAATGATGTGCTCGTTCATTTTCAAATTTTTCAGCGATTTGCTTTTGAGCAGCTTGTACAGCCATTAATTCAAGCTGCAGCACATCCTCCTTTTGAAACATCGGCTTACCTGAAATTTCAAAAGCGGATGATGCTCGTATCGTTTTCAAGGCACGACCTGCAGCAGCGACACAAACTTTGTGGAGTGGGCCATGTACGCTTTCCAATTCATCCTTAATTGAAGAGATAACATTCGCAACAGATAACACATCATGTATTTGACCATCTAGCATGGAGCGTTTATCATGTTCTTTAATAACCGTATCAACAATATGATAGAATCCATTTTCGACTTTCAAAATGAGTCCTACTACGGAACGAGTTCCAATATCAAGTGCAAATGTTAAATCTGAATTTTCCATGATGGTACACCTTCTTTAATCAATTATCGTTTCAATTTATTAACAATTAGATCTATGTAGATTATTTAGTTATTTTTGTCGTGATTTTCGCCTGTAAATGATTCTAGACAAAGTGTATTCGCTTAATAGTGAGTAATAAAATAGATCTAGAAATCCATTTGGTCATGCTTAAATTTTACTTTATCGCTTAAAAGCGTTTAAATGTTAAAGTTTTTGGTGACAATCACTATTTTATCGTTTATAATTACTACTAATTATAGAAAATGTACCACACTTTCTGTGATTGATAAAGAATATTAGACGTTACGTTACTTATTTGTTGGCTATGTTAAAGCTTATGTAGATTTTTTAGCACTATATTTTTATGAATGAATGTGAGAGACTTCTGCTTAGAGATGTGTGCTAAAGAGAGAACCCACAGGCGAACGCCGCAAGAGGAAATATATATCCAATAATAACAGCGTCTATTTGTTAATTATCTTCATTGATCGTGTGTTATTGTTTCGACTATATTTTTAATCAGAAAGGATGAGCGAGATGAGTAATGCAGAATTAGAAGCATTAAGAGAAAGAGCAGATGAGATTAATCTACAAATATTAAAGCTAATTAACGAGCGAGGAAGAGTTGTTCAAGAGATTGGAAAAGCTAAAGTAGCACAAGGCGTTAATCGCTATGACCCTGTTCGTGAGCGTAAAATGTTAAATAGCATTAAAGAATTTAATGATGGTCCATTCGAGGATTCAACATTACAACATATTTTTAAAGAAATCTTCAAAGCAGGTTTAGAGCTACAAGAAGACGATCATAGTAAAGCTTTATTAGTTTCCCGAAAGAAAAAACCTGAAGATACAATTGTTGAAGTTAACGGTGTAAGAATCGGTGATGGAAGCCAATCATTTATTATTGGTCCGTGTGCTGTTGAAAGCTATGAGCAAACTGCAGCAGTTGCTGAGCAAGCTGTTAAGCAGGGCATTAAGATTTTACGTGGGGGTGCGTTCAAGCCACGTACAAGTCCATATGATTTCCAAGGTCTTGGTCTTGAAGGACTTAAGATTTTAAGAAAAGTTGGAGACGAATATGGCTTAGCTATTATTAGTGAGATTGTGAATCCGGCTGATATTGAAGTAGCGCTTGACTATGTTGATATCATTCAAATCGGTGCACGTAATATGCAAAACTTTGAATTATTAAAAGCGGCAGGTGCTGTTCGCAAACCGGTATTATTAAAGCGTGGATTAGCAGCTACAATTGATGAATTTGTCAATGCAGCTGAATACATTATTTCTCAAGGAAATGACCAAATTATTCTTTGTGAACGTGGAATTCGTACGTATGAACGTGCAACAAGAAATACTTTAGATATTTCTGCAGTTCCAATTTTAAAACAAGAAACACACTTACCTGTATTTGTAGATGTTACACATTCAACAGGTAGAAGAGATTTATTAGTTCCTACAGCTAAAGCAGCTTTAGCTATTGGTGCTGATGGTGTAATGGCTGAGGTCCATCCTGACCCTGCAGTGGCATTGTCTGATTCTGCTCAACAAATGGATTTTGATCAATTTGATAAATTTATTTCTGAATTAAAACCTTTAGTAAAAGTTAACGCTTAATAAATGAAGAAATAGAGGTTAATTATTCTTAGCAGTCAGGACTTTGTTGACTGATAGAATAGTTAGCCTCTTTTTTATGTTTATAAATAATGTTAAAAAAGAATCAATTTTCCAAATTAGAAGAATACTGCAAGTAACGATATATTTTTTTATACATTTTTATTAATAATTATGATCATTTAAGGTAAAAATGGTAATATAGTATTACGTTTCTTATTAGCAGGGAAAATGAATAATATGTGAAAATAAGAAAAAATCTTTGAAATCCATTGCAGACGTTTTCAGAGTATCGTATGATTAATTTACATAAAACGTGTCTATATAAGGCGATTTGACAGTTGATAACAAAATTCTACATACATATGTCTTATTGTAGAAATGTTAATTAATGTTTTTAGGAATTTGAAGGAGTGTTCAAAAAATGACAAGTGTAACAATATATGACGTTGCTCGTGAGGCAAATGTGTCTATGGCAACAGTTTCACGTGTAGTAAATGGTAACCCAAATGTAAAACCAACGACTAGAAAAAAGGTACAAGAAGCTATTGAAAGATTAGGTTACCGTCCAAATGCAGTAGCAAGGGGACTTGCTAGTAAAAAGACAACAACGGTTGGGGTTATCATTCCAGATATCTCTAGTATTTTTTACTCTGAGCTTGCTAGAGGTATTGAAGATATAGCGACGATGTATAAATATAATATTATTTTAAGTAACTCTGATCAAAATCATGATAAAGAGCTACATCTATTGAATACAATGCTAGGAAAGCAGGTAGATGGTATTGTATTCATGAGCGGAAATGTAACAGAAGAGTTGGTAGAACAATTCAAACGTTCTCCTGTACCTATTGTATTAGCGGCTTCAGTGGATATGTCTGAGTCCACACCTTCTGTTAATATTAACTATGAACAAGCGGCATATGATGTTGTTTCAATGCTAATTGAAAAAGGCCATAAGCGAATTGCCTATGTTGAAGGACCAGAAGAAGAACCGGTAAACCGCGTAAAGAAAACAGTTGGTTATAAGCGTGCATTAGAGGAAGCAGGCATCGCTTTTGATGAATCTCTCGTTATCGAAGGTGATTATACGTATGATTCAGGAATTGAAGCATTTGAAAAAATTGATGAGTTATCAGAAAAGCCTACAGCTATTTTCGTTGCTACTGATGAAATGGCTTTAGGAGTTATCCACGGTGCACAGGACAGAAATTACTCAATTCCAAATGATTTTGAAATTGTTGGATTTGATAATACTCGTTTAGCTACAATGGTACGTCCACAGCTTACGACTGTTGTTCAACCAACGTATGACATCGGTGCGGTTGCAATGCGTTTATTAACGAAATATATGAATAAGGAAGAAGTCGAAGAGCATAATGTCGAGCTTCCACATCGCATTGAAATTCGCCAATCAACTAAGTAAAAACAAGAGCGAGCTAACATGAGTTAGCTCGTTTTTTTCTTGCAATTGGGGTCAGTCCCCAATACGAAAACGGCAAAATTGGTTAGTTCGTATCATTTTGTCTAATTGGGTATAATGCCTTTGAAACAGTGATGGCGTTTTTTTCTTCAATTTCTAACTTTCTAGGGATTGGTTCATAAAGATCTTTAGCGTCGTACCAGCTTGTCGGAAGCGGAACAGGGGATTTTTGCTGCCACTTATTTAGCCAAGCTAATGGCAAACTTTCCGGTACAGGTATGTTATTCATTTCTAACCATACTAAGCTCCATGCTCTTGGTACAACACGCCAAATATCGTATCCTCCTCCACCAACAGCGATCCATCTACCATCACAATATGTATGAGCAATTTCATGGGCTAATTTAGGAATTTCGTGATAAATGGCCATCGATGCAGATAGATGTGTAAGTGGGTCATAATAATGAGCATCAGTTCCATTCTGGGTGATAATAACATCAGGCTTAAAATAATTTGCTACTTCTGTAATGGATTGTCTATATGCATTAAGCCATGATTCATCTTCTGTAAACGCATCTAATGGGATATTAAAAGAAAATCCATAACCTTTCCCAGAGCCCCGTTCTGTAACATTGCCTGTTCCAGGAAACAAGTATCTGCCGGTTTCATGGATTGAGAGTGTACAAACGGTAGGGTCGTCATAAAAAGCCCATTGAACACCATCACCATGGTGAGCATCTGTATCGATATATAATACCTTTGCATCGTATTTTTTCTGAATATATTTTATCGCGACAGAGCTATCATTATATATACAAAAACCAGAGGCTTTGCCACGAAACCCATGATGAAGTCCTCCTCCGAAATTTGCTGCGTGGTTTGCTTTTCCCTCCATAACATAGTCAACAGCAGTTAATGTTCCACCTACAAGAAGAGAGCTCGCCTCATGCATGTTTGGGAAGATCGGTGTGTCTTCAGTTCCAATTCCAAAATTAAGCGCCTTTTCATTATCAAGTTGACCATTTCCTGCTAATTCTACAGCTTCTATATATTTTTTATCATGGATTAAGGATAATTCCTCTTTTGTTGCTGCTCTAGGACTGACGACATTTGATGGTTTAATCGCTTTCATTTCAGTTAATAAGTCATAGGTTAGTTTCACTCTTAGTTGATTAAAGGGATGTGCTTGGTGAAATTTATACTGCTGAAATTGAGGTGAGTATATAAATACGGTATCTCTTTCCTTCATATGTCATTCCCCATTACGTTAGGAAACAAAACATGATACCCCTCATTCATTAATTCCTTTAAAATGACATTTACATTGATCGTTTGAATCCGAAAGACGAGAATTTTATATTGATCATCGATATCTGGATAAACGAGGACACTTGATATATTTATACTATGATTTTGAAAAATAGAAGATACTTTCGCAAGTTGCCCTGCTCTATTTGGTACTCTAACCTCTATATGTGATGCTGGTTGGTCGGCACCAGTTAATTTAACAAATGTATGAAGTAAATCTGATTTTGTAATGATGCCTACTAGTTTTTTATTTTGTAGGATAGGTAGACAACCAATTTTATGTTCAATTAAGATGGCTGCAATTTCTTCAACAAAGTCTAGTGGGTGACCTGTAATTAAATTTGTCGACATAATGGTATCTATCGATTTATTCAAAAAATCTTCCTTTAGTTCTAATTGAAAGATGGAAGGACTTGCATCTTTTACATCACGTTCAGTTATAATGCCGATTAAAATATCCTCTTCCTTTACAATTGGAATATGCCGAATTGAGTTTTGCTTCATCGTTATTAATGCATCTCTAATTGAATGTTTCGAGCTTAACGTAATGATGTCTTTTTTCATGATTTGTTTTACAAGCATCTTGTTGCCTCCTAACTTTAGAGTACACAAAGTTTTGCAATTTGCTTAATACATAAATCGATTTTTAAAACGAAGACGGTCAAATTTTTCAATTGATTCAGGTTTTACACGCTTTCCGATTCGTGCCATAAGACAATTAGCTGGGTGTGAGCTTATTTCTGGGTCGTCAGTAGCGTACCATTGCAAGCCACCAGCATTCATCATTTTTTCCATTACTTTACGGTATTCCCACACATTTAGCCCAGAGCCTTTTAAATCCCAATGCCAATAGTATTCAGTCGTGATAATGATATAATCTTCCATAAAGTCATCCATCATAGAAACCTTTAGTAGATTTTTTCCAATAGAATAACCACGATATTCTGGGGCTACTTCAATTGCTCCTAATTCTATTAAATCCTCCATATTTCCTTCAGACCATCTTTCTAATGGATCCGGATAAAGGTATGTAACATAACCAATGACTGTTTCATTTATTCGAGCAATAATGATCCTGCCCTCTGGTAAATCAGCAATTTCAACTAAAGCTTGTTGCTGTTGTTTTGGTTGTCTAAATGCAACTAGACCTTCATGAAAGTGATAGCCCGCTAAAGTTTGTGCTGAAATAGGTCCCTCAATTAAGATTGTTGACTTCGGTGTTTTTAATTCTTTTGCATTGTATGTTTTAATATGGTGCAAGTTGCTCACCGCCTTTTTCTGCGAATAATAGGTTCATAGATTTGCATTTTTAATGCCGTTTAAATGTTACATCCATTATACAGGAATACTCACTAAATAAAGCGATTACATCACAATTAACTTCAAATATTTTTTAAAAAATTGTGAAAAATGAAATATTGTACTATAATTATAGTGTAAATTCTTACATAAGGGGGAGTTTTATATGAAATTGGAAGCGTTGCCATCAACAAAGGGGAATCATAATTTAACAAACTATGACGAGGTATACGCATCGTTTAATTGGGAGATAGCTGAAAAGAATTTTTCATGGTATGAAACTGGTAAACTAAACGCAGCTTACGAAGCGATTGATAAACATACTGAAACATTCCGAAAAAATAAAATTGCCCTTTATTACCGTGATCCGAATCGCAATGAGAAATATACGTTTAGAGAAATGAAAGATCTCTCCAACAAAGCAGCAAATGTATTAAAAACTACAGCGGACGTTCAAAAAGGTGATCGCCTTTTTGTCTTTATGCCTAGAACACCTGAATTATATTTTGTTGTACTAGGAGCTATAAAGCTAGGTGCAATAGTTGGACCATTATTTGAGGCATTTATGGAAGGTGCTGTCAAAGATCGATTAGAAGATAGTGAAGCGAAAGTGATTGTTACTACTCCAGAATTATTAAACAGAATTCCGGTAAATGAACTTCCTGCATTACAGCATGTTGTTGTTGTTGGAAGTGATGTTGATACGACAAAACATATTGATTTCTTAACGGAAATGGAAAAAGCAAGTAAAACGCTTGATATTGTTTGGGTTGAAAAAACAGATGGTCTTCTTTTACATTACACATCAGGTTCAACTGGTAAACCAAAAGGAGTACTTCATGTTCATCAAGCCATTGTACAACACTATCAAACTGCACAATGGGTTCTAGATATAAAAGAAGATGATGTCTATTGGTGTACAGCTGATCCAGGCTGGGTTACCGGAACAGTTTACGGTATTTTTGGCCCATGGTTATCTGGTGCCTCAAATGTTATTGTTGGTGGACGGTTTAGTCCCGAAACCTGGTATCAAACGATAGAAGATTTCGGTGTTACGGTATGGTATAGTGCACCTACTGCATTTCGAATGTTAATGGGTGCAGGTGATGAGCTTGTAAAGCAATTTGATTTAAGCTCACTTAGACATATCTTAAGTGTTGGAGAACCGTTAAACCCTGAGGTGGTAAGATGGGGAGTAAAAGTATTTGATAAACGAATTCATGATACATGGTGGATGACAGAAACTGGTGCACAGTTGATTTGTAACTATCCTTGTATGGAGATAAAGCCAGGTTCAATGGGAAAACCCATTCCAGGAGTTGAAGCAGCAATTGTTGATGATCAAGGAAATATTTTGCCACCATATCGTATGGGGAATTTAGCCATAAAAAAAGGCTGGCCATCAATGATGTACACAATCTGGAATAACAAAGAAAAATATGAATCATATTTTATGCCAGGTGAATGGTACGTATCAGGAGACTCCGCATATATGGATGAAGATGGTTATTTTTGGTTCCAAGGAAGAATTGATGATGTGATTATGACATCAGGTGAACGAGTTGGTCCGTTTGAGGTCGAAAGTAAACTAATCGAACATCCAGCAATTGCAGAGGCAGGAGTAATTGGTAAACCAGATCCTGTTCGAGGAGAAATTATAAAAGCATTTGTTGCCCTTCGCGAAGGTTATGAAGCAACTGATGAATTGAAAGAGGAAATACGGACCTTTGTAAAAAAAGGTTTAGCCGCTCATGCTGCACCTCGTGAAATTGAATTTCGTGATAAGCTACCGAAGACACGAAGTGGAAAAATTATGCGGCGTGTACTTAAGGCATGGGAGCTTGATTTACCGACTGGTGATTTATCGACAATGGAAGATTAACGATATGATAAGTCCATCAAGACTATTGATGAGATTTATCATAAATAGAGAAAAAAAGATCCCTCAGAAAAGGGATCTTTTTTTATTGTACTAAAGAACCATTAGCTATTTGATTTTCTGTAGTGTTATCAGGTTTATTCTCCGGAGCCTTAGTCGGAGCGTTATTTTCGGGAACCTTAGCTGGAGCGTTTTCCGGAGCCTTGGCCGGAGCGTTTTCCGGAGCCTTAGCTGGAGCGTTTTCCGGAGCCTTAGCTGGAGCGTTTTCCGGAGCCTTAGCCGGATCATTTTCCGGAGCCTTTGTAGTAGCCTTCGGAGGTTCCGTATTCACCTTAGCTTCTGAGTAATTTCCAACTTTAATAATAGTTGATGGTGAAGATTCTCGACCAGCAACATCGACTGCTACAATATAGTATGCTGCAGGCTTCGTTCCGACAGTTACCCCTAATGTATCAGATGCATGTACTCTAGCAACTTTAGTGAAATTAGTTGAATTGTTTGCAGCTGCATAGACTCTGTAGCCGATAATATCATTTTCCCCATTAGCATTCCAACTAATTCTCGAACCGTTTATGTGGACACCACTAACTGCGTTAGGATTTGCCCCATTATCTGATAATACATTATCCTCTATGATGACAAGATTACCCCAATTAACAGTGCTAGGTAATAGGTTTTTTAGTTCATTAACACTGCCTACCCCATATCTATTAAGGATATCTTTAGAAATCGTTACACCCATCTGAACAAATTCAGATGGTGCAGAGCCTGGTACTTTAAATGCCTTGCCGTTCATAAAGACAAATTTATTTTGGGTAAGGCTATTATCTACTTTACTGGGTAAATACTTAGCATTAAATAAATCTGTCTTTACTAAACCAGCGTCTTTGCATAAGGATGACGGTAGATCACCTGTAAGTGAACAGTAAGAACGAGAAACAATTCCATCAGGCATTTGGAAACGTTCTTTTGGTGCAACAAGCTCTGGCTCCACCTCATGAGCTACATTCATGAGCTTAGCCCACAAAAGAATGTTCCTATTACTGTACGACATGCCCTTATATGATTTCTCTAAAGGTTTCGGTGTATCGTAACCAATCCACGTTCCAAACGTAACATTTGGGTTAGATGCGACAAACCAAGCATCTTTATAATCCTGCCCAGTACCTGTTTTACCTGCCCAATCTGCATTAAATGATAGATAGCCATTTAGTGAACTAGCGGTACCACTTTTAATAACATCTCGCATCATATCGATCGTTAAGTATGAAGTTTGCGGAGTAAATACATTTGTTTCAGTTTTTTCATGCTGAAAAATAATTTCTCCATTGCTATCTTCTATTTTCTCAATCATATATGCATCAATAAATTTCCCATTATTTGCAAAGGTTGTATAGGCATTAACATTTTCTTCTATAGTAACACCTGTCGTAAGGGCACCTAAGCTTAGGGAAGGTGCGCCGTAATCATTCTTATGAAGACTAGTAAATCCCATTTTTTCAAGGTATGATAATGGATTTTGGTCTATTATACTCATATAAGTTTTTACAGCAGGAATATTATAAGAATGCTTTAAGGCATTTCGAATACTTGTTAACCCATGATAACCATCACCATAGTTACCCGGTCTGTATGGTTTATCTCCTGGAATATTTACTGTATAAGGTGTATCAGCAATAATTGAACCTGGCTGTATCTTACCTAATTCCATTGCAGGTGCATACACGAGTAATGGTTTCATCGTCGAACCATTAGCACGTTTTGCCTTTGTTGCATGATTTAATGCTTCTCGGTCATAATCACGGCCACCAACAAAGCTGATGATTTTTCCGGATTTGTTTTCAATTAACATTCCACCAACCTCAACAGGCTCTTTAACAGTAATTGTTTCACCTGTATCAGGGTCCTCTTTTTCAACTGTTCGATCACTTCCATAATATTCGTAGTCGGCAACGACCTTTTGCATTTTATCATAAATGTCTTTATTTATCGTTGTATGAATTTTATATCCATTATGTCGAATATCATTGTCTGCGAGTGTTTTGTATTGGTTATAAAGATTTTCATCCTTTTGTAAATCATCTTCTGTATAACCATCTTCCTCTGCAAGTTTGACTAAAATAATTTCCTTTGCACGATCCTCAATTTCATACGTAAGATACGGATAGGTATCAACTGGTAAAGGCTTTTTATCTGTTAAGTTAGCACGAATATCGTATTTGAGAGCTTCATTATATTCTTTCTCTGTAATAAATCCCCCTGTATACATTCGGCTTAAAACCGTTTTCATTCGGTTAATACCTGGCTCAAGATCTTCTTTTACTTTACCACCATCATTTGAAAATGGCGTATAACGAAATGGACTTTGTGGTAACCCAGCTATGAATGCGGATTGAGCAAGATTTAAATCCTTTGCATTAACACCGAAAATACCTTTGGCAGCAGCTTGAACACCTGCAATATTTCTTCCGTTTGAATTACGGCCAAAATCAGTCACATTTAAATAAGCTTCAAGTATTTCATCTTTTTCAAAAAACTTTTCTAATCTTAATGCAAGTAATATTTCCTTTGCTTTTCGATCAAAGGATACTTCACTTGTTAAGATTTGATTTTTTATTAATTGCTGGGTTAAGGTACTACCACCTGTTTGTACTGATGCATTTGTAAATTCTTGAAATAACGCACGCATAATTGCCTTCGGAACGACCCCGTCATGCTCATAAAAGAGTTCATCTTCAGTAGCAATAACGGCATTAATTAAATGTTTAGAAATATCTTTTAGTTGTACTTCCTCACGTTCAATGTCTGAATTGAGTTTACCGAGATAAACATTGTTCGCGAAGTATACATCTGACGATTCCTCATAATTGTATATTTCATTTTTCATTACTTGATATGAACGAATTGGTTCGTCCTTAACTAATGAGGCAAAATAGCCAGCTCCTACTCCTCCAGCAAAGCATATACCAATTAGGCCAATAACGATAAATAATAAAATAAGATTACTAACAACTTGATAGACAATACCTAATCTTTTTGATATATCTTTGTTAAAAGGAGAGTAGCGCCTCAGTTTGGTTTCCTTTTTTTCCATATGCTATCCCCCCTGAATCGTTTCCTATTATACCATAGGAAATAGAAATAATTGTATGCTTTTGTTCATAACTCGCTTTTGTATTTGACATTTAATGAGCAATATGGTTAAATTTCATTTATTAAAACTACATAGGAAATTGCTAAGATTGGTTTAAGTAGTGAAGGTCTCCCTATTATAGAGAGCTGATGGTTGGTGGAAATCAGCATACAGGCTTTTCATGAATTACGTCCATGAGCTGCTTTTTTGAAAGGATTTTATCTGATTAGAAAAAGACGGGTAAACCGTTATATAACCGAGTGAGGATTTTGATAGTAAGATCCTAAGTAGGGTGGTACCGCGATTTTTCGCCCCTTCAGTAATGAAGGGGCTTTTTTGCGTTTTAGTCTATACAATTCAAAATAAAATAGCTAAAAAGGAGATAAGAACATGAGTGAACTATTAAAAGATTTACAATTTAGAGGCTTAGTAAATCAGGTTACAGATGAAGAAGGATTAACAGAGCTTTTAGAAAAAGAGAAAATTAATCTCTATGCTGGATTTGATCCGACAGCAGATAGTCTTCATATTGGTCACTTATTACCAATATTAACTCTTAAGCGGTTTCAATTAAATGGACATCATCCAATCGCGCTTGTAGGTGGAGCGACTGGTTTAATTGGTGATCCAAGTGGCAAAAAAGCTGAGCGAACATTAAATACGACTGATATCGTCCAAGATTGGTCAGATCGAATTAAAGGTCAGCTTTCAAGATTTTTGGACTTTGATGCAAAGGAAAATCCAGCGATAATTGAAAATAATTACAATTGGATAGGCAGTCTTGATGTTATTTCCTTCTTACGTGATGTTGGTAAAAACTTTGGCATTAATTATATGCTTGCTAAAGATTCAGTGAAGACACGAATTGAATCAGGTATTTCGTTTACAGAATTTAGCTATATGATTTTACAATCATATGATTTCCTAAAGCTATACCAAAACAATAATTGTAAGCTGCAGATTGGTGGTAGTGATCAATGGGGGAATATAACTTCTGGTTTAGAATTAATCCGTAAAACAGAGGAAAATGCAAAAGCATTTGGTTTAACAATTCCGTTAGTTACGAAGGCAGATGGTACAAAATTCGGTAAAACTGAAGGTGGGGCAATTTGGTTAGATGCAGAAAAGACATCTCCATATGAATTTTACCAATTTTGGATTAACACTGATGATCGTGATGTCATTAAATACTTAAAGTACTTTACTTTCCTATCTAAACAAGAAATTGAACAGTTGGAAGAAGAGGTTAAGCAGGCACCTGAAAAACGCTTGGCACAAAAGGCACTTGCAGAAGAAATGACAAAGCTTGTTCATGGGGAAGATGCTTTAGAACGGGCGGTAAAAATCTCTGCTGCACTATTTAGCGGTGATATAAAACAGTTAACAGCAGATGAAATATTAGAGGGATTCAAGGATGTACCTTCAACAAAAGTTGAAGAGGCGGAAATTGGCTTAATTGACTTGCTTATTCAAGCAAAAATTTCTCCATCAAAACGACAAGCTCGCGAGGATATTTCAAATGGCGCAATTTATATTAATGGGGAAAGAGTTCAAGATCTAGAAAAAATCATCTCAACTGAAGACAAAATTGGCGGGCAATTTACAGTTATTCGTAGAGGAAAGAAAAAATATTTTCTTATTCGCTATGTATAATGTAATAAAATAAGGTAAACACGAAAGAATATATAAAGGCCGACATTTATCGTATAGTGTATGTACGTGAATGTCGGCCTTTTTTATTTAAAGGCACATTAGGGGGAATTCTAAATTTCCATTCATGATTGATTTGACTTAGATACTAAAATATTGACTCTATAGCTACTATAGGGTTTATATTGAATCTAGAAGAATATTTTTAACAGTATAAGGAGAATAAGGATGAAAAAGCAGAAAGTGACATTGGCTATATTATTAACAAATTTATTTATTGCATTTTTAGGTATTGGCCTTGTCATACCAGTTATGCCAACAATCATGAATGAACTAAATTTAACAGGGGCAATTGTCGGATATTTAGTTGCTGCATTTGCAATAGCCCAATTACTTATCTCACCGATAGCAGGCAGGTGGGTTGATGATTTTGGAAGAAAAAAAATGATTACACTCGGATTACTTATTTTTAGTTTATCAGAGTTTTTATTTGCTATTGGTGAATCAATCGAGATTCTTTTTATATCAAGGGTGTTAGGTGGATTTAGTGCAGCATTTATTATGCCAGCTGTTACAGCATTTATTGCAGATATTACAAATTCCGAAACTAGACCTAAAGCGCTAGGATATATGTCGGCTGCCATTTCAACTGGTTTTATTATTGGGCCAGGGATTGGAGGTTTTTTAGCAGAGCTTGGACATCGGATACCATTTTATTCTGCATCAATTTTAGCTTTATTCGCGGCGTTCTTTTCAATTTTCATGCTTCGGGAACCAGAACGAAATCATGAAGAGGATGCACAAGAGCGTATCACCGGATTTAAACGTATTTTAGAATCAAAATATATGATCGCTTTCGTAATTATATTTATTTCTGCATTTGGCTTAGCGGCATTTGAATCTTTATTTTCACTATTTGTCGATCATAAATTTAGCTTTTCTCCAAAGGATATAGCGATAATTATTACTGGAGGGGCAATTGTTGGAGCGATTTCGCAAGTTTTACTTTTCGATCGTTTAACGAATTTACTTGGGGAAATACGTTTAGTACGTTATAGCCTAATTTTTTCTGCTGTATTAGTCTTCCTGATGACAGTAGTCCATTCATATTTCACGATCCTTTTTGTAACAGTTATCGTATTTGTTGGGTTTGATTTAATGAGACCAGCTATTACATCCTATTTATCAAAAATTGCTGGTAATGAGCAGGGCTTTGTTGGTGGTATGAATTCAATGTTTACAAGTATTGGAAATGTTTTGGGGCCAATAATCGGAGGGATTTTATTTGATGTTGACTTAAACTATCCGTTTTACTTTGCAACAGTCCTCTTAGCTGTCGGTGTAGGAATTTCATTTTCATGGAAAGGGCAAAAGGGAGCTGATAAGTATAAAGCACCTTCTTTCAATAATGCAAAATAAGACGATTAAATGACAGAGGAAGAAATAGCTATGGAAGAAACGTTATATTCAATTGGGGAAGTAGCAAAGCTTGCAAATATATCTGTACAAACGCTTAGATATTACGACAAAATTGGCTTATTCAAACCAGCATATACTGATCCAAATACAAATTATCGTTATTATCGTGATTCTCAACTATATCATTTAGATATTATAAAATCACTTAAACATATTGGGACTTCACTAGAGGATATAAAAAAGGCGCAACGTTTAAAGACGGAGGATCTGTTAGATTTCTTAAACAAGCAAGAACGGATTATAGAAAAAAGATTGAAGAAATTAATAGATATAAAACAGGTTCTTGCTAATGTTAAAGTACGGATGGAAAAGCAGCTAAATGACTCAATGTTTGGAGAAGTGACAATTCAATATGAGGAAGAGGTACTAATTTTACAAACTCAAGCAAGGCATTTAACTCCTGTTGACATTTTAAATGCCTCTTATAGTGAATTGAAGAATGCAGTCGAGAATGAGGTAGGCGAATGGAATAATAGCTATGGTGCGATTATTCCTTTTCAATCATATAAAGA
>NZ_CADEPK010000186.1 GCF_902829255.1 Metabacillus niabensis
GAATATGTATTTGCATACCGGAAAATCCCGAATATATCTAATTCATTATCAGCAATAAGCGGGACATTAAGGGCAATTTCATCTTGAGGCGGGAGCCCGACAATTGCTAGTTTTCCGCCACGTTTCACAGCCTTTAACGCCGATCTTAACGCATGTGGATTACCAGCTGTTTCAAAGGCAACATCGACACCTTTTCCATTTGTAATTTGCAAAATCTGTTCATTTGGATCTCCATTCGCAATATTAATGGCATGAGTAGCACCTAATCTTTTCGCTGCTTCAAGTCTATTCGCTTCTAAATCTGTCACGATGATGTTTGATGCACCGAAGGCCTTTACCGCCGCAACAGCTGTTAAACCTACAGGCCCCATTCCCATTATCGCAACAGACGAGCCTGGTTGTAGCTGAGAGCGCTTTGAGGCATGGATGCCAACGGAAAATGGTTCGACTAATGCAGCCTCTTCAAAAGATAGCTCATCTGGGATCGGAAATAAAAAATCCTCCCGATGTTTAAGATACTGGACAAATGCACCATCGATAGGTGGGGTTGCAAGAAATTCTACATCTGGACAAAGATTGTATCTTCCCTGCTTGCAATATTCACATTTACCACATGTAATCCCTGGTTCAATTGCTACCCGATCACCGATCTTAAACTTTGTTACCTTCTCCCCGATAGCAACGACGATGCCTGCACATTCGTGACCTAGAATAATCGGTTTTTCAACAACATACCGGCCAATTCTCCCATGTTCATAATAATGAATATCTGAGCCACATACCCCAACAGCCATCACCTTTACAAGTACCTCATCACCTTGAACGCCTGGAACGTCCATTTCCTTTATTTCTATTTCAAAAGGTTTATTCATGACAGCTGCCTTCATAACAGCTGGAAGTTCATGTTGATTCATTTATTTTCTCCTCCCCTTTGTTTAATAGTGTATTCGCTTTCATTATATGGTGTTTAGTAGAAACATGAAAGGAAAAAATGTACTATTTTAGTATAGTAGAAAAGCGCAAGCGTCATCGTTCACTTCAGACAAACAAGGTACAAGAGGCTGTTGTGGCTTGTAACCAGAAGGATTTCTATACCAAAACTAAGTACACATAAACTTTTCTTTTCAGTATAAAACCCCTACAGATGAACTTCTATAGGGGCATGCTTCTATCTTATCTTTTTGCTAAAACCTCTTCCTCATATTTCTTTACGTCCTCTAACCAGCTTTCCTGTACCGGAACTCCCATTTGCTCACAGTAGTAGTCCCAAATAGCACCAAACGGATAGGATTTGAATTCTTCAATGAGTGCCAATCTTTCTGTGAAATTGCCTTCATCCTGTAATTTCTTTAAGTGGTCATTTGGCATTAATAATGCATATAGCAATGCTTTAATCATATTGCGAGTACCGATTGTCCATGCTGCGACACGGTTAATGCTTGCATCGAAGAAGTCTAAGCCGATCATCACTTTATCTAACGCATTGTTTCGCACAATTTCAAGGGCTATTTCTTTAAGTTCGTCATCAAATGCAACGACGTGATCACTATCCCAACGAACAGGGCGTGAAACATGTAGAGCAAGCTTATCACTGTAAAGAAGCATTGCCGAAATTTTGTTAGAAACGACTTCTGTTGGATGATAATGTCCTGTATCTAATAAGCATAGTTTATTATTTTTTAAGGCATAGCCTAAATAAAATTCATGTGAGCCGACAACATATGATTCAGAGCCAATGCCAAATAGCTTGCTTTCAACCGCATCTACGTTATACTTCTCATCAATGTCTTCAGCAAAGATTCTGTCGAGAGATTCCTTTAAACGTACTCTTGGTGTTAGACGGTCACTTGGTACATCCTTATAGCCATCCGGGATCCAAATATTCGTTAACGTTGGTGTTCCTAATTCCTTACCGAAATATTCCCCGATTTTGCGACTTGCAATACAGTGGTTAATCCAATATTCTCTTATTTCAGGATCAGGGTGTGATAATGTTAATCCGTCTGCAGCCTTTTCATGGGAAAATAATGTTGGATTAAAATCAAGTCCTAGACCATGCTCCTTCGCCCAGTTTACCCAGTTTTCAAAATGCTTCGGTTCTAATTGGTCACGTTCGACAGCCTCACCATTTGTTTCCGCATAAATTGCATGCAAATTCACACGGTGTTTTCCTGGAATGAGGGAAAGTGCTTTTTCTAAATCATTTCTAAGCTCTTCAGGAGTTCTTGCCTTCCCAGGATAATTACCAGTGACATCGATACCGCCAGATAATTCACTTTTATTTACTTCAAAGCCACCAATATCATCCCCTTGCCAGCAGTGAATTGAAATTGGTACGCTTTTTAACGTTTCAATTACGTTATCTACTTGAATTCCCCATTTTTCATACTGTTTTTTAGCAAGCTCAAAGCTTTCTTTCATTGTCATTTTTTCTTCCTCCAATACTAGATTTTTATACATTAAGCGCTTTATATGTTTTTACCTCAAATGAGTCTTTAATGATTTTTCTTGCTTCGTCGATATTTGCTATTTCCCCTAATGCCATCAGCTGTGCAACAAGATTGCCGATTGCCGTCGCCTCAACTGGCCCTGCATACACTTCCTTTTGCAACACATCAGCTATTAATTGATTAAGCATTTCATTTTGGCAGCCACCACCAATAACATTGATTTTGGAATATGTTTTTTCAAAGATTTCTTCTATTTCATTGATGGCATTTTTATAGCTTTCTACTAAACTTTCATACACACATTTTGCTAACTGTCCTGGTGTTTCTGGCACCTGCTGCTTTGTTTCCAAACAATATGCTTGGATTTCCTCAATCATATTGTCAGGTTTAAGAAATCGATCATCATCAACATTAACGATTGAGTGAAACTCGGTTTCAGAGCGAGCAAGCTCAACTAGCTCAGCAAAGGAGTACCGGTCATCATAATTTCGTTTTACCTCTTGAATCATCCATAGCCCCATAATATTTTTGAGGAAACGGAAGCGATAGTCGAGTCCACCTTCATTCGTAAAATTATATTCCAATGCTTTTGGAACACAGATTGGGAAGTGGTTTTCGACACCGATTAACGACCATGTACCAGAGCTTATATAAATTGTATCCTCCAGTTCAGGAACAGAGATCACTGCTGATCCAGTATCATGTGTTGCAGGAAGAATGACCTTCATATCAAAGCCAAACTCAGCTACCAACTCCTCAGATAAGGTTCCAAGAATTGTTTTTGGCGGCTTTATTTCGTGAAATATGTCCCTATTGATGTCTAATTCATTTAATAGGTCTGCATCCCAATTTTTCGTAAATGCATTGACTAGCTGAGTTGAAGTTGCATTTGTATATTCATTTGCCTTTTTCCCTGTTAATAGAAAATTGAAATACTCTGGTATCATTAAGAAGCTCTTTGCTTCTTTTAATACTTCAGGAGATTTTAGCTTTAACGCATATAATTGATAGATGGTATTAAATTTTTGAAATTGGATTCCTGTTTCTAAATATAGTTTTTCTTTAGGAATTTTCTTAAAAACCTCTTCCATTACTCCATCTGTTCGCGGATCCCGATAGGCAACAGCATCTGTTACTAGCTGATTTTCGTCATCTAATAAGACAAAATCAACAGCCCATGTGTCAATCCCGATACTTTCCGGCTTAATGCCTAATGAGTTACATGCTTTAATTCCTGTTTTTATTTCTTGAAATAACCGTTCAACATCCCAACAATAATGGTCACCTTTACGGATGATGTTATTTTCAAATCGATGTATTTCATTCAATTTAAGCTTACCATTCTCAAGATGCCCAAGAATTAACCTTCCACTTGATGCACCGATATCAACAGCTAAGCTATATGTACTCATTTAAACACCTCCATTGAAAACGTTTCCTTTATTCTATAATAAAAAATAACGACATATAATCCTATATCGTGGTTCAACATATTTTTTGTCCTTATTTGCAAAAAATCCACAAAAACGAAAAAGGCTATCAAATCCGCTTACTTATATGGGATAGATAGCCTTTTCTTTATTATTTTTGTCCTGTTTTATCACGATATTTTTTCGGTGTATAACCATATTTGCCTTTAAACACACGATAAAAATAACTGATATTTTCATAACCAACCTGCTCAACGATCGCAGTGATTGATAATGAGGTATTTTCTAATAATTCCTTTGAGACAGTTAGTCTTTTTTCTTGGAGCAATTCCTTAAACGTATAATTTGTCGCCTTTTTGATTTGTTTGCTTAATGCATAATGTGGCTGCTTTAATCTATTTGCAAGGTCATATAATGTAGCATCCTTATAATGCTCTTCAATATATTTTAATGACTCAACGATCGTTTGATGTTTTCCGTCATTTTCCTTATATTTCACTTTATCTAAATGTTTAATAAGCTCGATCATAAAGAGACCCATATACAATTTGATCGTTGATTCAGACATCATCGAAGGCCACATCATTTCTTCAATGATTTTTTTGATGAGCTCTTGAATGCTTTCTACCTTTGAAACAGCAAAATAAAGATATTGCCCATTTTGCGTATGGTTAAATAAGCTATTCACTAAGAAGTTACTTAACAAATTTTCGGTCGTTAAATAGGAGAAGATAAACGAAAAAAACTCTGGGCGGATAATAAAATTAATAATGATATCCTCTTCTCCACATGCCTTTAGCTCATGCTCAATATGTTGATTTAAAAAGAGTAAATCACCCTTTTTCAAGGTGAAATTCTCCGTTCCAACCGTTTGATGAAGCTCGCCATTATAAACATAATTCACTTCAATATAATTATGCTTATGCTTTGGAAAATCAACGAAGCGAGTATGCTTGCGAATCATAATCATCGTATTATTGTTAAGAAATTTTTCACTTTCAACGATGAAATGCTCCTGGCTTGTATATAGCTCCTTTTTCACTTCTTTTTTCTGCTGGAGCATGAGCTTTTCTTCGTCATTTAATTGTAATAACTCCGTAAATAGGTCAGCTCCCATTTCCTATCCCCTCTTTGTCAGCAAAGCTAGCTCATTTACTAATCTTCATCACAATGCCTTTTTCCTCAAATATCTTTTGATCGTTTGCATAGATTTTTTCATCTGTTAACACACATGATACTTGCTGAATATCAGCAATATGAGCAAAAGTTCGTACCCCAAACTTAGTTGAATCTGCCATTACAATCGTTTCATCAGCTATGAGCATCATTTGTCTTTTTAATAATGCCTGCCATTCATTTGAGTCGCTCAAGCCACCTTCAATATGGACGCCCTTACATGAGATAAATGCTTTATTGACATGATACATATTTAATGAACGTTCAGCTAATGGTCCAACATATGAGAGTGATTTAGATAATAGCATCCCACCTGTTGAAATCACCTTAATCTGTTCTTTTTTACTTAGTTCAATTGCAACCTTAATTGAATTCGTAATAACGGTTAATGGTATATCTGGCATTTCCTTCGCCATATACCATGTTGTCGTACTTGCATCTAATACGATTTGATCATTTGGTTTGATGAGCTTAACCGCTTCAATGGCAATTGCCCGTTTCTCAGCAGCATTCGTAATTTCTCTTTCCATATAGGAAACCTCTGCTTGTTCATCCTGAATGCTAACTGCACCACCATGACTTCGGCGTAAAAGATTTTCCTTTTCAAGCTTTTCTAGGTCACGCCTTATTGTTTCTTCTGTTACATGAAAGAGTTTACTTAGTTCTGTCACTCTTATGCTTAATCTTTCATTTACTACATCAACGATTTTTCGATGTCTTTCTGCTACAAGCATTTCTTATATTAACCTCCTGTTCACTCACAATGAGGAATGTTCAATCATGGATAGAGCTTACTTGCACGATTTGCTTGTAGGCTCTTTATTAATTATGACATAATCTATTATTTGCGTATAGCATATGAAAATGGAATTTATGAAGCGTTTCCAAATAGGGTTTATAGGTTATTAAAAATTTGTTTTTACACTCTTTGTTACTACGTGAATGTTCCGCTTACGATATCCATTGACTAATGGTTCATTAACTTGGTAAAGCTCGTTGTCCTAAAATTCCCACGTTGCTGGACTTTGCAATGAGTTTTCTTTGGAGTTCTTCTCCCTTAGGAATCTCATCGCTAAAAACGATAACTACGTTTACAGTCTTTTCTAAAACTAGTCATTTCATGATACAAATGAAGGTGCAATAGTCGATTGCTATTACACCTTCATTTTCGTTTCAGATAAGATAAATTTCTAGAGCTGTTCGTTCTTTGCCTTCTAGCTTCTTGTGTTTATGCTTTTCAAGGCACTTTTTTCTATTATCTAGTGAATGCTGCAGGTACTCCACCGTCAACTGTTAGCATACATCCTGTTGTGCGATCAGATTTAGAAGAAGCAAAGAATAAAATCGATTGTGCGATATCTTTCGGATAGATATTAACCAATAATGTTGTACGCTTGCGATAATGTTCTTCTAATTGGTCTGGGTGAATACCGTATGCTGCTGCACGTTCTTCTCTCCAGCTTGAGCCCCAAATTGCTGAACCCTGTAACACAGCATCTGGAAGAACAGAGTTAACGCGAATACCATATTGACCGCCTTCAGCTGCAATACATCTTGCAAGATGAGTTTCCATCGCCTTAACAGAGCTATATGCTGCTGCATTTTTTCCAGCGTAAACTGAGTTTTTAGAGCCGATAAATACCATATTTCCGCCGACACCTTGTGTTTTCATTTGCTTGAATGCTTCACGTGCGACAAGGAAGTACCCTGTTCCTAGCACATTCATGTTTAAATTCCATTCTTTAAGTGATGTTTCATCAAATGGACTTGATGTAGCAAGACCTGCATTGTTAACGATAATGTCAACACCGCCGTATGTTAATGCTGTTTTTTCGAATGCTGCTTGAACAGCTTCCTCACTTGTCACGTCCATTTTTACTGCGATTGCACGGCCTTCACCGTATTGTTCATTAATTTCAGCTGCAACCTTTTCCGCACCTTCGATATTAAGGTCTGCAATAACAACATGTGCACCTTCTGCGACAAATTGGCGACAAGTTTCACTACCAATTCCACCTGCTCCGCCAGTTACAAATGCTACTTGGCGAGAAAATTCTGCTTCAGCTGGTGCTAAAGATAATTTATAAAGCTCTAATGGCCAATATTCAACATTGTAAGATTCATTTTCATTTAATGATACAAAGTTTCCTAGAGTCGTAGCACCTTTCATAACCGCAATTGCACGATGGTATAAAGCACCACTTACATTAGCCATTGCTAATGTTTTCCCTGTGTTCACCATACCGATACCAGGGATTAGAATAACACGTGGAGCTGCTTCAGAGATTTTGTCTCCTTCGTTTTTGTTACGCTCAAAATATGCTTTGTATTCCTCTTTAAAGCTTTCAACACCTGTTTTTACTTTTTCAATTAAGCTAGCAACATCCTCTTCTTGCGGATTCCAATCGATATATAGTGGCGTCATTTTTGTATGTACTAAATGATCAGGACATGCAGCGCCAACCTGTGATAATTCCTTCGCATTGTTGCTATTTACAAATTGTAAAACATCTTCTGCGTCATCATATGTTAAAAGCATTTTCTTTTCATCACTAACTGCACCACGGATAACTGGCATCACTTGAGCTAGGACGCTTTTACGGTCTGTTTCTGAAAGAGCTTCATATTTTTGTCCGCCAAATGCCTTTTCCTCTACTAATCTAGTTTGAATGTATTGCTCTGCCTCATTAATGATTGAAATTGTTTTTTCATAGCTTTCTTCTGCTGTTTCTCCCCAAACGACTAAGCCGTGTTTTTCCATTAACACTAATTCTGCATTTGGATTGTTTTTAACACCTTCTGCAATCATTTTAGAAAGAGTAAATCCTGGGCGAACATATGGTACCCATACGAAGCGATCCCCGTAAATTTCCTCAGCAATTTGTCGGCCGTTGTCTGCACAGCATACGCTAATAATTGCATCTGGGTGAGTATGGTCAACATGCTTGAATGGTAGGAATGCATGTAATAATGTTTCGATTGATGCACGTGGATGCTTGCTATCGATCATGCAATGAGCTAGATAAGCAACCATTTCTTCATCAGACATTTCGTCACGCTCGATTAATGGACGGATATCCTCCATTCTTAAACCAGTGAAATTATGTGCCTTCATTGTTGCTAAGTCCGAGCCGCTTCCTTTTACCCACATGACTTCAACATCACGGCCGCGGAAGTCCTTCTCAATTGTTTTCATTGAAGTGTTACCGCCACCCCAGTTACATACAGAACGATCAGATCCAATAAGATTTGAACGATAAACTAATTCCTCCACTCCCTTTGGTAATGTTGCCGCTTTCTCTTTATCCCATAAACTTTTAACCATTTTTGTTTCCTCCTCTATATTGTTTGTTTATCTCTTTTTTCATATTTGTTTATCTGTTTTTGATTATACATTATGTTTGTTTATTTTTGAATATCTTTTTTGTTTATTTTTGAAATTTATATTTATTTTGACTGTCAACATATGCTCACACTCTACTTTTCTAAAAATCAAAGAAAAAAGCATACTAGCTCACTTCAGTTTGAGTTTCGTATGCCTTTATTTTTGTTTATTTATCCTCCACAACAATATACGTCGCTTTTATCGGCCCGTGGACACCCACAATCAAATTTAATTCAATGTCAGCACTATTGCTTGGTCCTGTAATAAAGTCTATACATGAGGCAATGTTTTTGCCTTCTTCCACTTGCTTTTGGATCATTGCTGTTGCTTGTGTCATCCGCGGTACTAATGTACTTTTTGGGATGATCGCAATATATGTTTTCGGAAGAAGACTAACCGTTCTTCCTTTATTTTCACTGCTGAAGAGGACGACTGTTCCTGATTCTGCTAAGGTGATGTCACTGTATGTGATGCCGACATCTGCCTTTTCCGCTGCTTCGATATTTTTTTCCATAAGGGATGGATCCCAAATGTGGACAGCTTTTCCTTCCGCTGGCCACTTCGTTTGCAGGTGGTTTAAAAGAGCAAACTCCTCATGACGAGGGTCATTCCAAGTGACAACACGATTGACCTCATATTGTGTAAATACTTCTTCAATTACTTGTAGTAGTCCTTCAGCCTTCGTTTCAATAAATTGCGTATGGATTACTTCACAATGCTTCTTTAACACTTCCACTAATTGATCTTGAGTAGCATCCTTTAAAACATCATATTGTGGAGCATGCTTCCACACAGGTTTTTGAACATCCTTCTTCCGCTCGCGGCCAAGCTTAGCTGCCAGTTGATTTAAAAATGGTTCGCGACCAATGATTTGCCCTTGTGCCAACTTACTCGCCACCCTTCTCACGCTTTTTATACCAATCTCGAAATCTTTCTTTATTCGGTGCTGGGAAATCACGAACATCTGTCCATGGCTTTATAGGGCCTGGCCCCTTTTGAATACTGTTTCCTCCGGTAAATGGCGCCATGACGGTTGATGCAGATTTTGTTCCTGCCTTATATATAGCTGGGTTGCTTACAGCTAACTGATAGCCTTTCATTGCAAGCTTTTCAGCGAATGGAGACTTCTTTTCATCCTCAACAATCTTTCTTCTATGCTTTATGAGCAATTCATGCAGAGGAATTTTTACCGGACATGCATCTGTACATGCTGCACATAAGCTTGATGCATAAGGTAATTCCTTATAATCCTCATAGCCTCCTAGCAACGGGGTTAAAACCGCACCAATTGGACCTGCATAAATCGAGCCATATGAATGACCACCGATATGACGATACACTGGACATACGTTGACACATGCAGCACAGCGGATACAGTGAAGAGCACTTTGAAATTCTGTACCTAATATATTTGAACGACCATTATCAACAATGACAAGATGAAACTCTTCCGGACCATCAACATCCCCATCTTCCTTTGGGCCTGTTAATCCAGTTATATAGCTCGTTAGCTTTTGCCCAACAGAGCTTCTGCATAATAAACTAACTAAAATATCAAGCTCTTCCCATGTTGGCACAATTCTTTCCATTCCCATCACGGTAATTTGCGTCTTCGGTAAAGCGGTTACAAGTCCAGCGTTCCCTTCATTTGTAACAAGACTAATCGATCCGGAATCTGCTACAGCAAAATTACAGCCTGTTATGCCTAAATCAGCACTTAAAAATTCCTGACGCAGCTGTTCTCTAGCAAAAAGGGCAAGCTCTTCAGGGACTTCCGATTTTTGATAGCCGCGCTTTTCCTTAAAAGTATCACGGATTTGTTCTTTGTTTTTATGAAGTGCTGGTACAACAATATGTGATGGTGGATCATGGTCATCAAGCTGTAAAATATATTCACCTAAATCCGTTTCAATCACATCACATCCAGCCGCTTCCAATGCAGCATTTAAGTGGATTTCCTCCGTCACCATCGATTTCGATTTAACGATTTTCTTCGCTTGCTTTTCTTTGACAACCTTTGTTATATATTCATTTGCCTCTTCCTTTGTTGTCGCAAAAAATACATGGCCACCGCGTTTTATCACGTTTTCGCTAAGCTGCTCTAAATAATAATCTAGGTTTTCAAGCGTATGTGTTCGAATTTCTTCCCCGAGCTTACGCCATTCCTCCCAATTTCCTAGCTCATCTGCTGCCGCTAATCGCTTACCTTGCATTCGTTCCTGCGCAGATGCAACCGCATTTCGCATAAATGAATTATTAACACCTTTATCAACCCGTTCAAAAAACTTGTCATCACTGATTTTCATCGCCATGCTTTATTTCACCTCACTATTGAGTACTTCTGCAATATGCATCACTTTTATCGGCTTTCCTTTTCGGTTAATCCGTCCACCTATGTTCATGAGACAGCCACAGTCTGCACCGATTAATATTTCTGCTCCTGTTTCCTCAACATGCTGAACCTTCTCATCAACCATTTGCTCAGAAATCGGCACCATTTTCACCGAGAACGTTCCACCAAAGCCGCAGCAGTCATGACTATTCGGCAGTGGCTTTACATCCAAGCCATCAACATTTTCCAACAGCTTCAATGGTGCGTCTTTCACACCTAATAGCCGTGTCATATGACATGATTTATGATACGTAGCACATGCTGGTAAACTAGCATTGACGTTTTCTACCTTTAATACCTCAACAATAAATTGAGTTAATTCATATGATTTACTTGCAAGCTTTTCCGCCTTTTCCTTCCAAACCGGCTCATCCTTGAAGAGATGCCCATACTCACGGAGCATTGCAATACATGATCCAGACGGCCCAACAACATAATCTGATGCCTCGAATGTCTTAATCATATGCTTGGCAACTTCCTTCGTTTCCTTATGATACCCACTATTATAGGCTGGTTGACCACAGCATGTTTGCTGCTCAGGGAAATCAACCTCACACCCAAGCTTTTCTAATAATTCGACAGTATGCTTCCCTACATTTGAGTAGAAAACATCTGCTAAACATGTAATAAAAAGAGAGACTTTCAATCTAGTAACCTCCTTCATAGAAACTAAATCCTCAACTACTTTTCTTGATTATACTACTTTTGTTTTTGTTTTAACACCCGTTTTTGTTTGTTTTTATTTATTTTGATTTGTTTGTTTTGTTTTTATAGAAAATGTGAGTATGAAGTTAGTTGTTTTGGAGTTTTTTTAAATAATCCGAGAAATGCAAAATGAGGGAATAACTCCTTCCCTAAAGATAATGTCTACCTCAAGGTTAGGAGTTAATGATTTAATCCACTACTTTATCCCATTTGATGAGTTTTTCAATAAAAACGGATAAAAGCACACCTACAATAAACCCATTACCAAAAAGCGGCTGTAAATAGATTGGTAGGCTAGTAAATACTTCGCTATCTAGCGTCATAATCGATACCCCTACTAAAATAGGAATCGCTAATCGATAAATCGTTTTCGATGAAAATTGGTAGCCGTTTAAGCTTTTTATCGACGTTCCAAATAGTTGAAGATAAGCAACAAATAAAACCGCATTTCCGACTGTAATCGGTAATGTTGCTAATAATGAGCCTAGGGCTGGAATGATTCCAAGCAGAACCATCAATCCCCCACCTACTAGAAACGGCCTCTTATTTACCATTTTCGTACTTTCCAAAAATCCAATAGATGATGCATATGGCGAATAGGAGATTAATCCGAAGACCGGTGCTAGTGCTGCATATAAACCTGTTAATAAATAAGAGCTTTTATATTGATGACTGCTCGCTGTCTCGTTAAGTATTTTTGACGTCGCTTCAACTGTTGTTCTCGTATTGCTTAAATTAACTAAACAGCCAAGA
>NZ_CADEPK010000187.1 GCF_902829255.1 Metabacillus niabensis
CTTACAATATTACTAAAGGAGTTAAAAAGGAGAGTTTCTCATATGAAAACGAAGCTTTTTACAAACATGTATGATTTCGAATGCAGGTTATTTCGAAGTGTAAATCGTCATTATGACCGGAAGTTCCTTAATTTTTACTTTCGGCATATTACACATCTTGGAGGTGCTATAGCAACAATTACAGCTAGTCTTTTCCTTATCTTTTTTACAAAGGGACTCATTCAATTAACAGGTATTGCAAGTGCTATTTCTCTTTTAATTAGTCACCTACCTGTTGCACTAGTAAAAAAGCTGTACCCACGTAAACGGCCGTATATTACCCTAATGGAAACGAAGGTACCAGCTAATCCATTGAAAGACCATTCATTTCCATCAGGACATACAACAGCTATTTTCTCAGTTATTATTCCATTTATATTATTTATCCCTGAACTCTCTTTCATACTTTTACCTATAGCCATTAGCGTTGGGATCTCAAGAATGTATTTAGGCTTGCACTATCCTTCCGATGTTTTAGCCGGTTGTTTACTAGGCTGTTCATCTGGTGTATTAAGCTACTTTATGCTTAACCAGCTTATATTTACAGCTGCTATTTAACCTTAATATGTAGAATCCTAGCTTAAAAAGTCTTGTTAAATAAGCTTCATATTTCTAGTACCTTTTTTCACTTAGTTACTGGGGGGATACGATGAGAATAGCTATATTTACAGATACTTTTGCTCCGGATGTTAATGGGGTGGCCAGAACGCTGAAACGGTTTACTGATTATCTTGATAAAATCGGGTATGAATATAGAGTTTTTGCTCCCGAAAGTACAAGTGAGAGCCTATTTTCTAGTCATATTCACCGATTTACAAGTTTACCGTTCTTTTTATATCCTGAATGTCGGCTAGCATTGCCGAATATGCTTCATGTAAAGGCAGAGCTACAGCGCTTTAAGCCAGACTTAATTCATGTTGCAACACCGTTTAACATTGGATTATGTGGGTTACATTATGCAAAAAAACTAAACATCCCAATTGTTGGGTCTTATCATACTGATTTTGATCAATATTTGAAATATTATGATTTACAATTTTTATCAAAAGTTTTATGGAAATACATGCATTGGTTTCATAAACCATTAAGAAAAATCTTTGTACCTTCTATCGAAACATTGGATCAATTGAAACGAAAAGGCTTTGCTAACTTACGAATTTGGGGAAGAGGTGTTGATTGCGCACTATTTCACCCTAATTATTCACAACAACATATCCGAGACAAATACCAAATTAAAGAAAAGTTTATTTTAACTTATGTCGGACGTTTAGCTCCTGAAAAGGATATCGAAACATTAATGAATGTAAGTTTACATCTTCCTAGTGAACTTAATAAACATATCCATTGGATCATTGTCGGAGATGGGCCGTCAAAGGAAGAAATGATGACGAATGCCCCAGAAAATATGACATTTGCAGGCTATTTAAGCGGTGAAAGTCTTGCGGAAATTTATTCTAGTTCAGATTTGTTTGTATTCCCTTCACCAACTGAAACCTTTGGTAATGTTGTTTTAGAAGCATTAGCATCAGGAACACCAGCGATCTGTGCTAACTCAGGAGGAGTCAAAAATATCATCAAGGATGGCATAACAGGAATTCTTTGCGAACCACAAAATAGTAATCAGTTTCAAAATGCTATTATTCATCTATTATCTAATCATATCCTTCGAAAGCATATGTCTGCGGAAGCACGTAAGTATGCATTATCACAGACATGGAACAGTATTTTTGATGAACTATTAAAAGAGTATAAAGATGCAATTAGTGAAAATGATCAAATTCGTTATGCATAAATGAGAAAGGTGAATCCTATTAGGACTCACCTTTTTTAATATCATTATTCAAAAGCTTTATTTTTCTGCAATATTAATAACGATATCATTTATTTTTGCACTAATTTCTCGAATTGTCGTAGAGGATTCATTAATTGCTTCAATTGTTTGAACCTGTTCATCAACAGAAGCTGTAATTTGTTCTGTTGATGCAGCCGTTTCTTCCGCAACCGCAGAAACATTCTGGATTGAATCTAAAATAACAGTACTATTTGCTGATACTTTATCAATTTCTTTATTGAGCTTGGAAATTCCCTCAATAATTTTATCAATTGATGTTGAAATATGATTGAATTCATTTTCTGTATCAACAACACTTTTATTTAACCCATTGGAGATTTCAGTTGTTTGAGCCATAATAAGCACAGTTGATTCCGTTTCTTTTTCAATGTTTTGAATCATTGATTGGATTTGTGATGTAGCCTGGTTTGTCTCTTCTGCAAGTTTACGAACCTCTTCAGCAACAACAGCAAATCCTTTTCCATGCTCTCCAGCTCTAGCGGCCTCAATACTTGCATTTAATGCTAATAAATTAGTCTGTTTAGATATATTATCAATCGTTGTAACGATACCTGAAATCTGATCAACACTTTGAAAAAGTGTTGTAATACCTATGCTAATTTGTTCTAACATATCACTATTCTCTTTATTAGATACTTGTAATCCAATTACACTTTCCTTTCCTGTCTCAACGGCTTTCGCACAGTCTTCAGTTAACTGAATAATCCCATTACTTTCCATAGACATTTTGTTTATGCTTTCCTGCAAATCATTTGCTTTATGACTTGTAGCTTCAATATCAGAAGCTTGAGATGTCGAACCTCGGGAAATCTCATTTAACGCCGTGCCAATTTCCTGACTTGTGACTTTTGTTAACTCAGACAATGACGATAATTCATTTGAAGATTTGTCCAATAATTGTCCAGTTTCAAGTAGATTGCGAAAAAATCCGCGAAGTCCATCATTAATTCGATTAAATGACTTGGCAATTAAACCAATTTCATCTGTTCCTTCTTTTAAAGGAGTTTCCAACAAGTTACCTTCCGCCATCTGTGTCGATGCTTTTACCAATTCATTTAATGATTTCACCTTTCTTATTAAAAGGAAATACAAAATGGCAGAACAAATAATCGTAATAACAGCTGTTACACCAAGCATTATCCATAAAAAACTAGCTGCTGTCCCCTTTTCTATCGCATTCTCTGCGAATATATAACCTAATAATCCAATAGAACTAGTCATAACAACGACTAAAATAATCAAGGTTATTAACAATTGTACAGACACCTTTTGAATAGGCTTAATTCTGGTATTCATTTTACTCCCTCACATTCTTTCATTTATACTAGTAATATCGGCTATGTTTCCGCTGTCATTTAGTCTTTTTTTACTATTTTTCTAAAATTAATAAAAAAAACAGCCTTTCAGCTGTTTCTTAATCGTTATAATTCGATTTCCCACTCCTCTTTTAACTTTAAGTAGAGAATAAATAATGTATTCTCGAGCTCATGAATCTGTTTTCCCTCTAACGAAATGTCAATTTTAGGAAAAATAATTTTTGAGACTTCATTCGTTAGTTCATTCCTTTGAGTTGAAGGTAGTTGAACGAAACGATGACAATAGGTTTTAACAAGATTCCATTCCTTTGTCCCCAAAGAGCGAAAAAGCCAATCTTCAATCACTAAGTCTTCCTTAGTTATTCCTCTTCTATTTATTTCTTTCTCTACATTTGTTAGCCTTTTTGCTTTCTTTCTTCGTCTTTCATGGACGACAACCGTTCCGGCAACAAGGTCTCCGATCCGTTTATTTTTCGCATGAAAAAAAACCATGCAAATCCCCACTAAATAATACATTGGTAAAGAATCAATAAATCTTAATAAATTCCGAATGATACTTGATAATAGTGTTAAGCTATGACCATTGTCTTGAATAACACGAATACCAACTATTCGTTTGCCAAGCGTTTTTCCACCTGAAAAATATTCCAGAACTACAAAATAACTAGAGTTTAAGAGAAAGAGTAGAATTAATGCTATAGCGATTTGAAATGTGAATGTTTCCTCAAAAATAACCGTATCGAGTGAACTAGTGCCCAATAAAGAAAAAACTAATCCGACGATTATAATAATGTTTACTAGTGATAAAATAATATAGTCAATTAAAAATGCAGCTGCTCGACTCCCAAGCCCTGCAGTTTGAAATTGAAGTGAAACAAATTCTGGTGTTTTAATATTTATTTGTTCTTGTTGCATAACCATCACCTCTTTTTTGGTTATATTTACCTGTTCTTATTCCTATTTTTCTATAAAATTACTATAATATAAAGAGACCATTTTTTTCTAGTCAATCCGAAAATAAGAAGGTGTCCATAATGAATATAAAGCAATTTGTAAAGCAACATCGTGATGAATGGAAAGAGCTTGAAAATATGATTACAAACTTACATAAAAATAAACGGACAGCTACAAGCAAAACGATCGAGCGATTTAATCGTCTATACCAAAAGTCAGCACAGCATCTTTCATACAGTCAGACATACTTTCCAAATGAAGAAGTAACTCCTTATTTAAATGGACTTGTCTCAAAAGCACATAATTTACTGTACAAAGATCAAATTTCTAGTTTAAAACAAATTCAGCATTTCTTTAGCACCACATTCATTGGTTTATTTATTGCTCAGTGGAAGTTTAGCTTTATCGCTATGCTCATCTTCACCCTTGGTGGTATTGGTAGCTATGCTGCGGTAATGAACGACTCACTTAATCTTTATTCAATTCTTCCAGCTGATATAGCTTATGGGATAAATCCCGATCAGCTTGGAGAGGGCCAGGTCGATGCACCTACGATGTCTGCCGAAATTATGATAAATAATATTCAAGTTGCCATTTTAGCTTTTGCTAGTGGAATTACGTTTGGCATTTTTACCGTTTATTTATTACTTTATAATGGAATCATTATCGGTGCACTTGCAGCAGTATTCTATCAGCACGGAATGATGTATGAATTTTGGGCATATATTGTCCCACATGGAATGATTGAATTAACTGCTATCTTTATTGCAGGTGGTGCCGGCTTGGTAATGGGATACAAGCTTCTTGTACCAGGCCCTTATTCAAGAACGTTTCATCTCAAACTACAGGCAAAACGTTCTGTTCAGCTTTTGTTAGGAACAATTCCTTTATTTGTTATCGCAGCAATGATTGAAGGATTTATTACTCCTGCAAATATTCCACTAGAAGCTAAGTACTTTGTTGCATTTGTAACAATTATTGCATTAATCGTTTATTTGTTTATCGGAAATCAGCTTCTACAAAAAAGAAGAGCTGCTACAGAAGCCCTCGATTCATAATGTCAATATACTGAGAAACAGCTACTGTAGCTAACTTGTCTTCCTTGGCCTCCAACATTTGGAGGCCTTGTTTTTCCCATTTCACTTTTTCCCTTTTTGTCATGAGCATTTGCTGCTGTGCAATACTTTTTACCATCGCATGCTCAATATCTATTGGCTGTAGTCTTATTTTCTTTTTAATCAATTCATCCTCAATCCCGATCATTAAGAAATAATGACGCTGTCTAATTCTTTTTAAATAGATAAGTGCACTTTCTTCATACAAAAACGTTCGTATATCGCTAAATAACATAATAAAACTACGCTTTTTCTGAAGTGATTGTAAATAAGTAAAAACAGCTGCATAATTAGATTCAGCTTGATCAACCTGAACATCATAGACCGCTTGAAGAATTGTTTGCAAATGGGCAATCCCTTTAGCTGGAGGAACATATACTTTGATATCCCTGGAAAACACGAGAATTGAGACATAATCGCCTTTCTGCAGGGCTGCTGCTGCAACGGTTAACGAGGCTTCTACAGCCTTTTCTAGCCTATTTGTTTCTCTTAACTCAGCACCCATCATTCTTCCACAATCAATTAAAATTGTTACATATTTTCCATGCTCAGGTTCGTATTCATTTGTCATGACCTCTTGAAGTTTTGCTGTTTGTCTCCAATTAATTTTCCGCGGATCATCACCAACTACAAAGCTACGAACCTTTGTAAACTCTCCGGCTCCACTTAAATGTTTACGGATTTTTATCCCTTCATGTAGTAAAAACTTTTGAGCATCCTCTAAATAACTTTTTGTTTCTGTTAAATCAGGTATCACTTTAAGCTCATCTTTAAGCTCCAGAGTTACTTGTTTCTCCCATAATCCAAATGTACTTTTATAACGAAAATAGAGCTTTTCAATATTATACTTTCCTCGAACTGGTGCTACAGTTTCATATGTAGCTATTCCACTTGTTTGCCCGCTCAATTTCCCTTTGAACGGAAATTGATCCCTTTTAAAGGATTGTGGAATTCCATCAACAAACCGAAAGTTTAACGGATAATTTGATGCATTATTGATCAAGATTTCTACTTGATAGGTTAATCCTCTTTCCATTTCTTTCGGAATTGAGCGCCTAAAATGCAATTCAGTTTTTTTAGGTGAATAGAGTAAATCGATAAAGCTTAAAAGAAAAAATATCACATTCAAAAAAATAACGAATATCCACGATATATTCCAAAATGAACCGAGCAAAAATAGGACAGATAAGCATAAAAAGAAAAGCGCTAACCGCTTCGTAGGTAATATTCCTCTATCTTGGAACAGGAATCGACCCCACAAGCTCTTCAATGATTTGGTCAACGGTTGCTCCCTCCAATTCTACATGCGGAGATAATTGAATACGATGTCTTAGTCCAGGCTTAGCAACCATCTTAATATCATCTGGTGTTACATAATCTCGTCCAGATAAATATGCCCATGCTTTTCCGGCTCTTCCAATTGAGATCGCTGCACGAGTACTTGCACCAAACCGTAATACATCTGTTTCTCTAGTTCTACGAACAAGCTTTACGATATAATCTAATACACTATCCCCTATCGTAATTTGCTCAATTTCCCTCTTTATTGTTAAAAACTCGTCTAGATCTATAACAGGATTTAATTGCTCTTGATTCTCCTTATTCTCGATAACATGCTTTAAAACATTAATCTCTTCTTCTAGTGAAGGAAAATCTATTTGTAATTTGAATAGAAAACGATCTTGTTGTGCTTCAGGCAGTGGATATGTACCTTCGAATTCAATCGGGTTTTGCGTTGCTACAACAAAGAATACTTCTGGTAAGGAATATGTTTCACCTTGGATTGTAACTTGCTTTTCCTCCATCGCTTCCAATAAAGCTGCTTGTGTTTTTGCAGGAGTACGATTAATTTCATCCGCTAATAGAATATTTGTAAAAATCGGGCCCTTTAGCGTTTGAAATGAACTGTCCTTCATGTTATAAATCGTACTACCTGTAATATCACTTGGAAGCAAATCTGGCGTAAATTGAATTCGTGTAAATGTGCCCCCTATTAAACTTGAAAGTGTTTTAACCATCTGTGTTTTCCCTGTACCTGGGACACCTTCTAATAAAACATGTCCGCCTGCTAGCACAGAGGAAAGTAAAAGTCTAATATTTTGGGTTTGCCCCTTTATTTGCTTTTCATATTGCTCTAATAAGGATGTGAGTTTGCTATTCATCCTTCCTCCACCTCTTTCCTAAGTTGTTCTAGTTTTTTAGACCATAATACATAATCATATTTAGATATTTTCTCTTCATTTAATAAATTCGATAGTTCAGTAACAAACTGATGTATCATTGGTTTCGAAACATTTCTCCATTTTCTTTCAAGACTATCTTCTATTTCAAGCCAGCTCCGATTGTATGAAATCCCCCATCTTTCCTGTAATAAAAGCTTTACATAATCAGCCTGAATTTGAAGGGAATCATGATATCGTTGACTCTTTAAATGCCAAGAGGCAAGCGCTCTTATTCTTTCATCACTAAAGCGAACCATTTCTTCACGAGGAATCATACTAAACCCAAAACGTTTTCCACGTATCCAGAGCAGCAAGCAAATAAGAATACTACCTTGAATAATAAGTAACAAAAACCATTTTGGATATACATTGAATATCGATGTATCTTGCTCACCATGGATGTATTCATTAAAGTAAATCTTGTTTGCATCTATTTTATTAAATAACGTAATCAATAGGGGCAGATGGTCCGCTGATAAAATATGTTCATTCAGCATCCAATTAGGATTATTTGCAACAATTAGTTGACCATTTCCATATTGTCTTTTTAAGGCTACAGCCAAACCAGCTTGATTATGTAATAACACTTCATCCTCTTCGTTCGGTTGAAAAAACACAACCGGATGTAGATCTGATTCATATTCTCTTCCATCCTGACCAATGATTAATTGGTTATCTGACTCAGCAACTGCTTGGAAATGGATAGCCAAATCAAAAATATCTCGCGGGTTTTCTTGAAATAATAGAATGGTATTTCCAGCTTCCATAAATTCAATGTATTCGTTCATTTCATCGGAATTTGGTGTTACAGATGGCTCGAGCATGACTACTAATTGATTTGCCTCATCCTTTGGTAACAAATTTGGAGGAAGTGACCATCGACTTACTGAACCAACTTCTTTATCTAAATATGTATAAAATGCCTTCACACCAGTTGGAGAAGGAGAATGTGAAACATAACTCGGGTAATTCTTTGGCTTTTCAGAACTGATCACATAGCTGCTTATCATAATAATCAGGATGAGGAGCGAAAGTACTATCCATTTGCGTTTATTTGAAAATAATGTTTGCAATTCCTGTTATTCCTCCTTTCCCATTAATGATGCTACCCATTTTTCTTTTCCTCTCGGTTATCACCTAACCATTTCATAGCTTCTTTTTTAAACCGCTCATATTCTTCTTTCGTAATGCTTTTTTCTCCATACGTCGCTTCATCAAAGATGAGAGCTAAATGATAAAATTGCTCTGCCCATTTCTGATTTACACTTTTTAGTTCATCATAATACTCCCAGTTCGTTTTCCATATCCTCGCTACGAGCCATTCCCTTTCATGAAAATAGAGTAATAATGCAAGGAAGAGATGACGTGTTGAAAGCTTGTACTCTTTTTGCCCTTCTTGCTTCAAAGCTTCTGATAAATGCATCTGATATGACCAATCAATTTCATTTATTGATTGCAAAGGCTTATGCAAATGGAATGATTTTTTTCGATTGCGGTTTCGTATTAAAAGGGTAACAAGAAGGAGCAATAATAAAATCGTGATAACGATATTCATCATTAAAATGGTTTCAGAATAATCCTTCGATGGTTCAATAGAAGGAAACATACTATTAAGAAAGTCTATAAACCATTCATTAAGGTCGTTCCACCATTGCTCAAATATATTTTTTGGCTTTTCTTCATATACTTTGTACTCTCTGCTATTTAAGATATTTTCTAATTCATTTCTAGCTTTATCCTCATTTAACATACAACCCCCCCTTATTCGTTTTCTACCTATTTAACAATTAATCTCTAAATCTTATCTGTAGATTATATAGGTAGGAGGAAATTTCTCGATAAATTTCCTCATTTCCTATTAACTTTTATTTATATTCTTCAATCATTTCTTTTAAATCATCCGCATCATATCTAAGCTTCAAATCGAAATACATGACAGCATATCCAATAGAGAAAATCATTGTCGTTAATAATGTGACAATATTGACGATCATTGATTGAAGCACACTACCGCCAAGTAGAAGAGCAACAGAAAATTCAACAGCATAGCTAACACTCATCATAATAAGCATAAAAATAATATAAAGACCGATGATAACCCATGTTCGTTTACTCGTTAATCGCCAACTTCTTCCGAAACCAGGGGATCCTTCCTTCAATGTAACAGAAGCAAAATAAAAGCTCCATCTTGCCATTAAATAAATATATCCAACAGCACAGCCTAAAAATAAAACAATACCTAGCAAAACCCCAACAACAGGGTTAATAACAACCCCAAATCCAGTCAAAAATGTCGTAATAAAAAATGGAATAATTGCTAAACCGAATAAAATAAGTCCAAATAAAATACTGCTTCCTAGTAGTGGGAAAAATCTTACGAATGCTGCCTTTATAACAGAACCCACCGTAAATTCTTCACTTTTTCTAATATGATTAACTGCTAAAATAATAGCTGCCTGTGCGACTGGTAACAAAATGACACCTAACAATAAGAGAATTAAATATCCTACTCCTAAACCGATCATGCTAGCATCAACATAACCGGTGCTTTCAAGTTCCAAAAGTACCTGTTCATACCAAAACCCTTCAAAAATATCTTCTCGGAAAAAACTAGTTCCGCCAATTAATAAGATAATAGCCTGTATTAAATAAATCGGTCCAATTAGAAATAATAAAATGAAAAAGAAATCTACAAATCGATTTTTTGCAAGTCGAAACGTAAAATCTAATATGTCACCAAACCCTTTTGGCTTATTAAACTGTTCATTCATTTGTAAAAATCCTCCTTTGACGTAAAAGTCCCAACAAAAACTATTTTATCATTATTTTTCTATAAGCCACCTAAAAATTTGTAATATTGTCAAATCTAACTACGTTTTTTAGAGAAATAATACTCCTTTCCTTTCCATAAAAAAAGAAGGCTGCTATCCGAGGAAAAGCCTTCTTTAACTTTATGAAAAAATATAATGGCTAATGTCTGTCCAATTAGATTAATGCTTCTGTTTTTTTATCAGGTTCAGAAACAAAGGTTCCTTTTTGTGAATTTCGAACGGCATCAGGAACTTGCCCTTCAATAAATTGCCGATGCCATAATAGGAAGGTAATAACAGTCCATAGCTTTCGGCTATTGTCATTTTTTCCTTTTGCATGATCACTTAACAATTGTTTAATATACTGCTTGTTTAATATATTGTCAGTTGGACTATCATTCACTAAAGTAACAGTCCAATCATAAAGCTCATTTTTCAGCCAAATTCGAATCGGAACAGGAAAGCCTAGCTTTCTCCGATTTACGATATGCTCTGGAATCAGCTCCTTAAATGCCTCACGAAGAATCCATTTTGTCTCTCCATTATTGATCTTAGATGAAGTAGGAAGTTTAGATGCTACCTGAAATACCTCTTTATCAAGAAATGGCACCCTAAGTTCTAGCGAATTCGCCATTGTCATTCGATCTGCCTTTGTTAAAATGTCGCCTCTTAGCCATGTATGTAAATCAATAGCCTGCATTTTTGCCACATCATCTAAATCTCCCAAAGTCTTAAATATCGGTTCTGTTACATGATGAAAGTTTGTCGTTAAAGAGAATTTAAATAACTGGGCCATATCAAGCTCTTTAAAAATATGTGCATTTCCGATATAACGGTCAGATATGCTTGTACAGCCACGATAAATAAAGCTTTTGCCTTTCACCCCATCTGGTATACGACTTGAAGAGGATAAAAGGATTTTTTTCATCATAGAAGGAATGTATCGCCACATAGCTAAATCGGATGGTTCTTTATAAATATTATATCCAGCAAACAATTCATCAGCACCTTCACCTGATAATACAACGGTTACATTTTTTCTCGCTTCACGAGCAATAAAATATAAAGGAATTGCTGCAGGATCTGCAACAGGATCATCCATATGCCAAATAATTTGTGGGAGCTCCTTTATAAACTCATCTGGTTGAATTAAAACTGTTGTATGATCAGTTCCAAGAATATCAGCTGTTTTCCTAGCAACATCTACTTCACTATACTTCTCATATTCAAATCCAACTGTAAACGTTTTTAGTTTAGGTTGAATTCGTTTCGCAAGTGACACAATAATCGTAGAATCAACACCACCTGATAGAAATGCCCCAACAGGTACATCACTGCGCATATGTTTTTCAACTGATTCTGTCAATGTCTTGCGAATCTTCTTCATCTCATCTACTTCATGTGTAAAAGACTTTGGCTGTAAACGCGGCTTAAAATAAGGAGTAAGCTTAAGCCCCTTTTCATTAATGTTTTTCACAAAGTAGTGACCTGGAGGTATCTTTTGGATAATTGTATCCATTGTCGATGGTTCAGGTACATATTGAAATGCAAAATAATGCTGTAATGACTGTTCATTTAATTGATAGCTGTTAATAAACGGTAACAGGCTTTTATTCTCAGAGGCAAAAAATAACCCATCCTGTCTATCCATATAATAAAGTGGTTTAATTCCAAAATGATCGCGTGCACCAAACAGCGTCTTCTCAACAGAATCCCAAATTAGAAAAGAAAACATTCCGCGAATTCGCTCTACAACTTCGCTCCCAATTGTTGCATAAAGAGCAACTAGTACCTCTGTGTCACTATTCGTCTCGCAATCAACCCCTATTTGCTTTAGCCATTCGCGCAGTTCAGTATGATTATAGATCTCACCATTGAAAACAATCATATACCTTCCATTATCATATCGAAATGGTTGATGGCCATTTTCAATATCAATAATGCTTAGTCTACGGAAAGCCATCGACATATGACTATCATGGTAATACCCTTTATCATCAGGACCGCGATGATAGATTAAGTCATTCGCCTGTTGAAATAAACCATTTCGATAAGAAACTACTGCAGTTTCTTCGTAATAAAGTCCACCTACAAACCCACACA
>NZ_CADEPK010000188.1 GCF_902829255.1 Metabacillus niabensis
CTATTCTTTCTATTAATAGATGCTAGCAGTTCTAGTAATATGATTACTTTTTAAAATTAATAGAGAAATAAAAAACCTTGGCCATAAGACCAAGGTAAAAACGTTATTTTCTTGTTACGAGTCTCGGTGCTGTTAATAGAATTAGACAGCAGATAATTGCGGAGACAATAAGAGTTGGAATCATGTAGGTTGCATTATAACCTAGTGAATATAAAACTACAGGCATTCCATCAGGAGCATATTCTGCAAAAAAGATAGCCCCGCCAATTACATGGACGATATATCTTAGGAAATTTCCAATGAATGCAGCTAAAATGATAAGAAAAATCATTCGATTGCGATTTCCTAGAGATTGTTGAATTTGTTTAAATAAAATACCGCTAAAACCAACTACAGTAAATGCTAAATAATAATCTAGAAATGCTTGGAATGGATGATATACACTTGGATTACCGATTGCAACTTGTAAAAAGCCAAATATTAGTCCTGTTAACAGACCGCCGCTTAGTCCTCTACGAAATGCCATAATAAAAACGGGTATCATTCCTAAGGAAACAGTCCCACCTTGAGGCATTTTGAAGAAAATACCAGAAGCTAAATCCAACAAAAATGCTAAAGCGGCCATCATTGCCACTTCAATTAAAAATAATAAACGTTGATTCACTTGCAAATTTAAAAACCTCTCTTCTTGCACAATAAACCAAAACCTATTAGTAATAAGAATCCAGAATCCATATGTCATTGCTTAATGTAAAACAAAAAGCAATGTATGGAATATGAACGATGGTTCCAAACATTGCTTTTATTATGACCATCCACATCCCTACGCTAGTACTAACTAACAGGTTCGAAGGGTTAGAATAACATAAAAAGAGCTTATTCAATCTCAGCCAGTGGCTCCCCTTGTGGTTTGTATGCTTATTTATTTTGATTTTAACTATACATCATTCTATTTAACCCAACAAGTGTTTTATTTTAAAGAATTGTAAGAGAATGATGAAATGAATTTATTGCTAACTTATAGTA
>NZ_CADEPK010000189.1 GCF_902829255.1 Metabacillus niabensis
GAAGAGGATCGTGTTTTGAAGATTAAAAAGTAAAGCAATAAAAGAGATAGTATTTCTATCTCTTTTATTGCTTCTTTATATGTAAAGATGATTCCTTTGTTCGGGCTTTTAGTGATTTTAGAATAATTTGAATTTATATAATAGCTTTTAATACTTAAACCTATGTGGATATGTCTTACTATTAATAGATTAGTTGAATGCAGTGGGAAATTAAAAAAGCATACCGTTTCGGCATACCTTCAATGAATATTACGATAGACACCAATCACCTTACCTAAAATACTAACATTTCTTAAAATAATCGGTTCCATAGTAGAATTTTCTGGTTGTAAACGAATATAATCCTTTTCTTTAAAGAATCGCTTGCAAGTTGCTTCGTCATCTTCAGTCATAGCTACAACAATATCTCCATTGTTAGCAGTTGGTTGCTGTCTAACAATTACCATATCTCCGTCTAAAATGCCAGCTTCTATCATACTTTCACCCATGATTTCTAGCATAAAAACATGGTCATCCTCTCCAACGTAACGATCTGGAAGTGGAAAGTATTCTTCTACATTTTCAATAGCAGTAATTGGAACACCTGCTGTAACCTTCCCGATCACTGGAACATTGACTACCTTACTTCTTGGAATTTGTAATTCCTCATTATCTTCCAAAATTTCGATTGCTCTAGGCTTGGTCGGATCTCTTCTTATTAGTCCTTTTGATTCAAGTCTAGCTAAATGACCATGAACGGTTGAACTAGAAGCGAGACCTACAGCTTCACCAATCTCACGAACGGATGGCGGATAACCTTTTTTTTGAACTTCCTCTTTTATAAAGCTTAGTATATCTTGTTGCCTTTTTGATAGCTTCGTCATCCTTTGATACACCTCGGATTCCTGTAATTTATGTTTATTATAGCATCTTTTACCTATTAGTACAAACATAAGTTCGAAAAAAAGGGTTGACTAGAACAATTGTTCGTAATATATTAGATTTATAAAAAATACGAACAAACATTCTTATG
>NZ_CADEPK010000190.1 GCF_902829255.1 Metabacillus niabensis
TATTTATGATGATGCATCTACTGATAGAACTCCTGAAATTATTAAAATGTATGAGGATAAGTATCCAGATTTAATTAAACCGATTTATCAAACAGTAAATCAGTACTCTAAGGGAGTTAAGGTAGGAAATTACAATATCAAAAGAGCAAAAGGAAAGTATATTGCTACTTGTGAGGGAGATGACTATTGGATCAGTCCATTTAAACTCCAAAAACAAGTTGATTACATGGAAAGTAACCCCGATTGTACTTTATGTGCACATACTGTTGAGAAAGTTCGAATTGATAAGGCTAAAATAGGCTATGAAAGACCATATCAAAAAAGTACAGTTGCTCCAACGACAGATATGATTCTTGGAGGGGGATATTTTGTAGGGACGGTCTCTTTGTTATATCCCAAAAGGTTAATGGAGAACCCTCCAGATTTTTATACTAAATCACCAGTAGGAGATTTTCCATTACAAATCTACTTATCTAGTAAAGGGTATGCATATTATATAGATGAAGTTTTGGCAGCCTATCGAATCGGAGTTAAAGGTGGCTGGTCACAACTTCAAATATCCGGTAATGATAAAACGATTAAACAGATCAATAATTCAAATAAACTTATTCATATGCTTAATGAATTTAATAGCTACACAAAAGGTAAATATAAAGAAGCAATAGAAGAAAAGATAAAATATTATGAATTTAAAAAGGCAATCTTGCAAAAGGATCTTAAAAGTATAAAGGAAAATAGCTTTTATCAAGAATTTAGCATATTTAAAAAAACTGCAGTATATATAAAAATGCTTTTTCCTAATTTTTATCAAAAGTTATATAAATACTATATTGATGAGTTAATTATTACTTTTAACAGGAGATATCATAATCAAAAATAAATTTGTAATGGAGAATGAAGAGGATTTTAGTAACTCCTTTGACATGGTTTTGAATGAGTCATATCTAGGTTGTAAATACTGCTTACAATGCTTGAAAATCCTACACTATTGATGGGTTTAACTTATTAATAGATATGTTTCAGTTTAGTTTCTAAAATAATAAAACTGATTGTACTAAAAATTCCTAAATAAATACTC
>NZ_CADEPK010000191.1 GCF_902829255.1 Metabacillus niabensis
TCATTACAACGTTAACTACATTTTTAGGTTATATTTTTTATTCAATTACTGCTAGCGTGGGGAATGTCATTGCAAAAGAAGGTCAAGAAAAGAAATATTTTATTTTTCGAGTGTTAAATTTCTCGAATTTCTGGATATACGGATTTTTTGTTGTATGTCTTTGGAATTTAATTAATCCTTTTATCACAATATGGCTAGGTGAACAATATATATTTAATAAATATATCGTTTTTGCTATACTAGTTAACTTTTATACGACAGGAATGCAAGATGCACCTACAACATTTAGAGATACAACCGGGTTGTTTAATAAAGGGAGATATAGGCCTGTCATTGCTGTAATTATCAATATTATATTTTCAATAATTTTAGCTAATCAGATAGGAATAGCAGGGGTTATATTGGGGACTGTTATTAGCAGATTTTGTACCTATTTTTGGTACGATCCTTACGTTATTTTTAAATACGTATTTAATCAATCAGTTAAAATTTATTTCCTAAGATATTTTCAATTTACTGTTCTAGTATTCATGTCAGCAATAATTACAGATGCTATAGGTTCATTATTTTTTCAAGATAAGCTGTTGCTTGAAATAATCGTACGTATTCTAATATGTATAATCGTTCCAAATTTTATTTTTTATTTAATCTTTAAAGGCTCTGTGGAGTTTAATTATTTATTAAGTATAGTAAAAGCAATTATGAAAAAATATACTCGAAAGAAAGTTGCTGAAATAGCTTAATAATATATGCAATTATTTTATAAGCTATTTAGGGGGCTAAGGATGAACAGTAAAGGGGATAACCTAATGAATGAAATTAGTCAATCTCAGTTGCGAATAGCCTATATGTTACAAGTCCATAAAAATCCAAAACAAGTAAATACATTTATTGAACAACTAATATCTAAAGACACAGCTGATGTTTATATTCATATTGATAAAAAATATATAGATGAATTATCAACAAAAATAATAAAACATCAGAATGTATATATT
>NZ_CADEPK010000192.1 GCF_902829255.1 Metabacillus niabensis
ATAATAAGGAAAAAATACTGGAGTGATTTTTTGTTATCAGGTATTATTTTTGCGATAATTTTTGTCATCATATTATTTTTGGCAATGGCTAAGACGATTAAGGACCAGCAAAAAAAATGATGTATTTTATAAACTTAGAAACTATGGGATCCTTGCTATATTAATAGGCAGGGTTATTTTTTTGAAAATATGATTCATGTCGGTAATCGTCGGGAAAACAACCGCTAATTTAAGAGGCTTTATTATATGTTAAAATGAAAGGGAACAAATGTAAAATTTTATCTAAAAGGAATTGTTTTAAAAATGAAAGAAAATAAAGATAACGATTCATTTCGCGATTTGAAATTCTTTGAGAAGATAGTAGTTATTGTATCGTTAACACTTCTTGTTGTCTTATCTATTGCTTTTGTAATCGGAATTTTTTATTTTGGAATGGCAGGGCTGTTTCAATTGTTTGGGGTGCAGTATACATCTGCTTATTCGCTGCTAGGTTTTGTGTTGGTCTTCTTTTTTGTTGGTTTTATAGTAGACTTATTTTCTATTGCTTTTATCAAGTTGACATCTCAATACATATCAAATAAATATACATTATTTATAACAAGAATGGCCATTGATAGCACATTTACTTTGTTAACTTTACATATAGTAGACGAATTTATGAATAGTATTACGATTTCTTTATTAACAGAAATTGTTGCAGCTATATTGCTTTTCTTTATTGATGTTGCGTTTGATAATAAGAAGGAAAAAACTAGCTAGTAGATAGACATAATAAATAAAGTTGTTTAGGAAATTGAATATTTCTGTTTGCTTGAGACTGTTTGAAAAGCAAAGGGTCCAATCTGACAAACTTTCGATAAAGGATTTATCATCCAACTATCAGTGTTTGTTGGACGGATTGCGATCCTTTTTTTTGACAGTCTCTATTTTTTTGGGAAAAATATTGAAATTTACGAACCGTTTGTGTATATTGTATATAAAG
>NZ_CADEPK010000193.1 GCF_902829255.1 Metabacillus niabensis
ACTGGTGGGCCATCTCTACCCGCACCGGCCAGAGGGCGGCCACGCGGAGCAGGCGCGGGGGACGGGGGGGACCGGGCACGCAGGGGAACGGGCAACAAGGGAGGGAGGGGGGGGGGGGGGGGAAGGAGCGGGCGACCACCGAGAGCGACACAAGGAGGAGCGGCGGCAGAGGCAGAGGGGGATAAGAGACAGAGGGATGATCGAGCAAATAAAAAAAGAATGCATTAATTTGCATCCTAACTTATCAATTAGATTTCGTTTTCACCAAACTTCCCATAGTATATTATCTCAGACAGATCAGGTAAAACCTTTTCCTTTGGTTTTTCATTTGGATATCCTAATCCTAAGATTGCCAAAACTCTTCGGTTAGAGGGAATAGCTAAAGCTTCTTTTACATACGTTTCTCTTTGCTCAGACTCTTTTTCATCTGTCGTATTCAATACTGCTCCAAAAGCACATCCTATACCTTCATTTACAGCTGAAAGCCAAATAAAGCTGCTTGCAATGGAGGAGTCTTGAATCCAATATTTACTTACATCTGGTCGACCTGTAATTACAATTGCGAAACTTGCTTCATTTAACCAAGATACGTAAGGTGTAGTTTTAGATAGTGTTTGGAGCATTTCTTTATCGTTAACGACAATAAATTCACGAGAAGGCAAATTATTACCTGTTGGTGCTAAATATCCAGATGATAAAATTCGTTCTAGCACATCATAAGGAATTGGTTTGGTTAAAAAACTTGTAATCTCTCGTCTATTAGCGACAATTTCTTTAAATTCCATCTAAATTCCCTCCTATGTAGATCACATACATTTTATACCACTATTATTTTAGCAAATTGTATTCAAAATATATATTCCGCTTTCAAAATAAACCAATAAAAAGGATTGTATTCTTTGTTACCTCATAGGTATATAAGACTATCCTTTTGTTACTCTTCTCTAGGTATTTCACACTTTTTCTTTATCAAAAAATTAACAATTTTTCCATAAAGACTAGCAA
>NZ_CADEPK010000194.1 GCF_902829255.1 Metabacillus niabensis
GAATTAAGGAAAATCTAGACATACTCTTTATTGGCTTTAATCCAAGTCTCGTCTCAGGTGAAGTAGGACATCATTACGCAAGTAAATCTAATCGTTTTTGGAAAATTCTTTTTCAAGCAGGGATAACGGATAGACTCTACAAGCCTGATGAAGACGATATTTTATTATCAAGGGGCATTGGATTTACTAATATTGTATCTCGACCAACTAAAAGTGCGGATGAAATTACGTCAGATGAATACAGAATAGGAAGACAGATTCTTAGGAATAAAATAACAACCTACAGACCAAAAATTGCTTTTTTTGTAGGCAAAGGTGTTTATTTGAAATATGAGCAAATAAGTAAAACACATTGGGGCAGGCAAAATAAACAAATAGTTGAAGGTGTAATCGATTTTGTTGCTCCCTCATCAAGTGAGTTAGTGCGAATGAAAATGGATGATGTTGTTAGTATATATAAAGAAGTATTATCTATAAAGAAATAAAAAATTGGGAGATACTCTAATCTCCCAATTTTTTTGCTCATTACCAGAAAAATAATCCTGCTAAAGCTATACCTGTAATTAGACCTAATCCGATTCCATATGGATAACCATAGTAACCATATCCACCATAAAAACCTAGTCCAAAGCCATTTCCACGACGATTAAATGGTTGAATAAAAACCTTGCTCCGTGTGACTCTACAAATTTTCCCGACATGAACATTTCCATGACGATCTTGTATTCGAACTACTTTACCGTTATATCTGCAGCATAAATCATAATAATGTTGGGACATTTTTTTCCTCCTTGTATTTTAGTCATCATATCTTATGTTTTTTAAATACAAAGAGATTGTACAAATAACCTAGCTTCTATCAATTAAGGAATTAGCATTTTTGTCCAAAAAGTATGCAAAATGATAATTTATTTGAATATTTTTGTGTTAGCCTTTCGTGCTCAGAGAGGAGTTCGAAAACGTCTTGTGGAATATCTTCAATAGGTGAAAATTCTGTCGTTGGT
>NZ_CADEPK010000195.1 GCF_902829255.1 Metabacillus niabensis
TCTTTAGATTTGGCAACTTGGCAGAAGCCTATTAATAATGCCTTGGTAACTATACTTTTTTTCAAATTAAAAAACACATTCGTTATTTCACTACCGTTTAAGGTTCTCTTATCTCCAAAAAATCCTGAAAAGAAATTATTTGATTTTACAAAATCGATTCCAGTAGCATTTGGAAGATATGGAGGACGATGATAAATTCCTTTTGAAAGTAGTAATTCAATTGTTTTATTATACAAACTAATGCCATCACGAATCTTATCCTCATAAAAAAGACGCATATCTTTACGAGTTACAATTGTTATAGCAACTGAATATGCTGAAAGCCCATGAATCGTCATTTCATGGAGGTATTTAAGACAGAAACCATCTGAATATAACTTCGGGGCTTCTAAATAAACATCATGTGAAGTAAAGCCTTGGGGAACAGTATACCCTTCTTTTTTGAAAATGCTTTCAATTTGACTTAAGTTTTTCTCTGAAGTCGCAATCGCATCCTTGAATATTTCCTTAATATCATCACTTTCTGCTTCAAGATTATTATACATATATGTATTAACACGAAGATTTAAAGAATCTGATTGATATTGTGTCCACAAGCCTGTGATTTCAGGACCAGTTAATTTTGTGTTATGAGAAGTATCCATCATTTATTCCCTCCTTATATGTTCATCAAAAGAAATTAAACTGGTGATTGTAAATTCGATTTTGTTTTAATTTGTCCAAATTCGTTATACCCTATCCATTTTTTTACTTTGCATCATACTATGAAGCTTACATAGATATTTTCAGTAAGTCTTATAAAGACAAAAAAAGACGCAAACAATTCTCGCGTCTTTCTTCATTTCAATAAATTTAATTAATTCAGTGCCGAAAATATATTCTTTTATTGAACAAGCTCATCCACTGATAAATTTTCTTGAATGCGCTTTATAGCTTCACTAATTAACGGAGCTACGGACAGCTCAACAATTTTATCTATACGTTTTTCCTCTGGAAGTAAAATAGAGTCTGTCACAACCAACTCTTTAATTTGTGAATTTTGGATACGTTCAATTGCTGGTCCAGAAAGAACTGGGTGTGTACAGCAAGCATATACTTCTTTTGCACCGTTCTCGACAAGTGCGTTTGCAGCTAAAGTAATCGTTCCTGCAGTATCAATGATGTCATCAATTAAGATTGCCGTTTTTCCTTCGATATTTCCTACGATATTCATCACTTCTACGACATTTGGTCTTGGGCGTCTTTTATCAATGATCGCAATTGGTGCCTTTAAGCGGTCGGCTAATTTTCGGGCGCGTGTTACACCACCGTGGTCTGGAGAAACGATAACAATATCATCAAACTTTTTATTTAAGAAATATTCTCCTAAAATAGGTACACCTAACAAATGGTCAATTGGAATGTTAAAGAATCCTTGAATTTGTTGTGCATGAAGATCTAGAGCAATTACACGATTAGCACCAGCTTTTTCAAGAAGGTTCGCTACTAGCTTTGCAGTAATCGGTTCACGGGCTCTTGCTTTACGGTCTTGTCTTGCATAGCCATAGTAAGGAATAACCAAATTGATTGTATTAGCTGAAGCACGTTTTAAAGCATCAATCATAATTAATAGCTCCATTAAATGCTCATTAACAGGGTTGCTAATTGATTGAATAATAAAGACATCGCTACCACGAATACTTTCTTCTATGTTAATTTGAATTTCCCCATCACTGAAGCGTGTAACAGAGCTTTTTCCTAATTCAATCCCAAGAATTTCACTAATTTTTTTTGCTAATGCTTGGTTCGAGTTTAATGTAAATATTTTTAAATTTGAATCTTGAAAGTGACTAGACATTATTAAGTGAAAACCTCCATAAGGAATTATTAAATTAAATTCGACATAATTCTAGTTTACACTATTAACACTGCATACAATAGTCATTATATAAAAAATAACGTGAAAAAATTTAATTTTATTGATCTACGGATAATCCCTGTACATCTAACATTGTTTAGCTTAAAAACAATGCTAGTTTAGAAAAGAGCTCTCTAAATGCTCGAGTAACGCTCCCCCTTACCAAATACCCCCAATTAATCATTACAATTTATCTATATTAAATAGTTCATTTTCCTTATTCTTGAAAAGTCTTGACAAATTATTGTAACAATTGCTTCAAAGTATGTTCACAACTTCACAATCTCCTTTAGTAGTTTTGGTGCTATATTTTAAGTGAAAATACATAGGAGGGATTCAAATGACTGAGATTATGCTGGCAAGACTACAATTTGCATCAACGACAATCTTCCATTTTTTCTTTGTCCCATTGTCAATCGGTCTTGCCTTTTTAACTGCACTCATGCAAACAATGTATTATGTTACGAAAAAAGAAAAGTATTTAAAAATGACCGATTTCTGGGGAAAGTTTTTCTTAATTAACTTCGCTGTCGGTGTCGTGACTGGGCTTATCCAGGAATTTCAATTTGGAATGAACTGGTCAGAGTACTCTCGATTTATGGGAGATATTTTTGGTGTACCACTAGCTATTGAAGCATTGCTTGCATTCTTTATCGAATCAACATTTATTGGGATTTGGGTATTTGGTAAAAATCGAATCCCAAAAGGATTACATTTAGCGAGTATTTGGCTAGTTTCATTTGGAACAATCATTTCAGCATTTTGGATTTTAACTGCGAATTCTTTCATGCAAAATCCAGTTGGCTACGAGCTTGAAAATGGTCGAGCACTTATGAATGATTTAGTTGCTGTGCTTACAAATCCAAAGGTACTTGTTGCCTTTCCACATACTATTTTCGCAGCACTTGCAACAGGTTCATTCTTTATCATTGGTGTTAGCGCATGGAAATTATTAAAGAAGCAGGATCTTTCTTTTTTCAAATCTTCCATGACAATCGCCTTAATTGTCGGCAGTATTTCCTCTTTAGGGATCGCCTTTTCAGGTCACTCTCAAGCAGGCTATCTCGTTGAAGCACAGCCGATGAAAATGGCTGCTGCCGAAGGAATATACGAGGATACAACTGATCCAGCACCATGGACGGTCATTGCAAATATCGATACCGAAAATAAAGAAACAACGATGAGCTTAAAAATCCCCTATTTGCTTAGCTATTTATCATACGGTGAATTCAAAGGTGAAGTACAAGGGATGAATACAATCCAAGCTCAATACGAAGAAAAATTTGGTGATGGTAATTATATTCCTCCGGTCAAAACAACATTTTGGAGCTTCCGAATTATGGTTGGTTTCGGCTGTGCAATGATATTGCTAACGTTCCTAGGATTAATTTATCGTAAATGGGGAAAACCAGAAAACCACCCATTTTATTTAAGAATTATGGTGTTCATGATTGCTGCTCCATTTATCGCAAATACATCTGGTTGGATTATGTCTGAAATTGGACGGCAGCCATGGATTGTAAATGGTTTATTTCAAACATCACAAGCGATAAGTCCAAATGTTTCTTCAGGACAAATTCTATTTTCGCTAATTGCCTTTTTAATCGTTTTTACATTGTTATTTGCAGCAACGGTCTATCTTTTTGTAAAAGTTATTAAACAAGGACCATATGTAAAAAAAGAAGAAGATGTTTCTGCTTCAGACCCTTTTAGCACAGGAGGCTTGGACCATGCAGTTAAGTGAGATTTGGTTTTTATTAATTGGTCTGTTATTTGTCGGATTTATTTTTCTTGAAGGCTTTGATTTTGGTGTTGGAATGAGTACAAAATTCCTCGCCCGCAATGAAATGGAAAAACGAGTACTCATCAATACGATCGGCCCTTTTTGGGATGCGAATGAAGTATGGTTAATTACAGCGGGTGGTGCAATGTTTGCAGCATTTCCTCATTGGTATGCAACGTTATTTAGCGGGTATTACATTCCATTTGTCGTTCTACTTCTCGCCCTAATTGCTCGAGGAGTTTCATTTGAATTTAGAGGGAAAGCGCATATGAACAAATGGAAACAAACATGGGACTGGTCAATATTTTTTGGAAGCATACTCCCACCGTTTCTAGTTGGCGTATTATTTTCAAGTTTAATTAAAGGCTTACCTATTGATGATGAGATGAATATGTACGCAGGCTTCACTGATATTGTAAACCTTTATACAGTTGTTGGTGGGATCGCTTTTGTCCTTTTATCCTATTTACACGGATTAATGTTCATATCGTTAAAAACAACTGATTCATTAAGAGAGCGTGCTCGTGAGCAAGCAAAAAAAATCTATTATGCATGTGGCGCCATTATCGTTCTATTTGTTGGTCTAACGGCTTTATATACACCTGCATTTTCTGAAAAGGGCTTATATATTATTCCAATCTTCGGTGCCGTTATATTGCTCTACCTTCTCCTCTTGCCATTACTAAAACAAAAACGAGAACGGCTAAGCTTTACGATGACTGGCTTAATTATGATTCTAGTAACAGCGTCATTTTTTGTTACTTTGTTCCCGAATGTGTTAATAAGCTCGCTTGATTCGGCAAACAACATAACGATTTATGCTGCCGCATCTGGTGACTATTCGTTAAAAATTATGACAGTTGTTGCACTGACGATGGTACCTATCGTTTTAGCGTATACGATTTGGAGCTACTATGTATTCCGAAAACGAGTGACAGATAAGGAGCATTTAGAATACTAATGGATAAACAATTATTCACCTATAATGGTATGAAAAAACTATTTAGCATCATTAGTGTACTTACGATTGTTCAATGCTTCACAATCATTTTGCAAGCAATTTACTTATCAAAAATTATTACGAGTATGTTTCAAGGGACAGTTTGGACAGCTGTCCTTCCCTATTTCTTTATGTTTATATGTTTCTTTGCTTCTCGGCATTTATTGCAATGGCTTAAAGAAAGACTAAGCTATCACTTTGCCGAAAAAACAGCATTTGCTCTACAAAAGCAGCTGATAACAAAGCTATTTGAAATAGGCCCTAATAAAATATCAAAGAATGGAACAGGAAATATGATCACTTTAGCTCTTGAAGGTATTCCAAATTTCCGAAAATATCTTGAGCTATTTATTCCTCGTTTCATTTCAATGCTTTTCAGTCCAGCAATTATCTTAATATACGTTTTCTTATCAGATACCCTCTCAGGCATTGTCCTTACAATTACAATGCCTGTCATGATTGTGTTTTTAGCTTTACTAGGCATAGCAGCCAAAAAAAAGGTTGATGACCAAATGGAAACATACCGTTTACTTTCCCGACATTTTGTTGATTCGTTACGGGGTATTGTCACACTAACTTATTTAGGAAGGAGCAAATCACATACGAAAGCAATTGCTACAGTAAGTAATAAATATCGAATTGCAACAAATCGGACTTTACGAGTGGCATTTCTTTCAACATTTTCACTTACCTTTTTCTCAAGTTTGTCCGTTGCAGTCCTTGCAGTTGAATTAGGTGTTCGGCTCATTAATGGGACAACAGGGCTAGAAACTGCCCTCGCGATGCTTATTTTAGCACCAGAATATTTTGCACCTGTAAGAGAATTTGGCAATGACTTTCATGCAACAATGGATGGAAAAGAAGCAGGAAAACAAATCAATGAATTGCTTAATGAGGATAGTCTACCTGAGGGCAATGAAACGGTAGCCATTCCAAAATGGAATAAAGAATCTACATTAACAGTCAACCAATTAACTAAAAGATCAAACGATGAAAATCGCAATCTCCTTAAAAATATTCGGTTTGAAGTAAGTGGGTTTAAGAAAATCGGGATTATTGGGGCATCTGGTGCAGGAAAATCGACATTCATTGATCTAATTTCAGGCTTTACGATTCCTAACGAGAGTGACATTAAAATAAATGGAATCACACTCCCCCATTTTTCTGTTACAGAATGGCAAAGACAGCTTTCTTATATTCCACAGCACCCGTATATTTTCTCTGGGTCGATTGCTGAAAATATTTGCTGGAACAAACCTAAGGCAACAATCGAGGAAATAAAAAATGTCGTAAATATAACCGGCTTAAACGAGCTCATCAATCGCCTTCCAAACGGCCTCGAAGAAAAAATCGGTCAAGGAGGACGGAGCTTAAGCGGTGGTGAAGAACAAAGAATCTCATTGGCTCGAGCTTTATTAACGGATCTGCCAATCCTCATACTAGATGAGCCAACTGCCCATTTAGATATTGAAACAGAGCATGAAATCAAACAAATGATTCTTCCATTAATGGAAAACAAGCTCGTCTTTTTTGCTACCCATCGTCTCCATTGGATAAAAAACATGGATATTATTTTTGTTATCAACGATGGTAAGTTTGTCGAAATCGGAACACACGAAGAGTTATTTGAGAAAAAAGGGCATTACTTCCATTTCATTGGAGGGAAGATACAAAATGAAGCTATATCAGAAGTTTATTAATCCTTATATGAAACAATATTTAAAGTCGGTTATGATCGCCATCTTCTTTGCAGTACTTACAATGCTGACAAGTGCACTGCTCACCTTTACATCAGGATATTTGATTTCAAAGGCATCACTCAAGCCTGAAACGATTTTACTTTTATATGTACCTATTGTAGGTGTTCGTACTTTCGGGATATCACGAGCAGTTTTCCAATATATTGAACGATTAACAAGTCATAATGCTGTTTTAAAGATTCTTAGTACAATGCGTGTTCAACTATATGAAATGATTGAGCCACAGGCATTGTTCATTCATAATCGTTTTAAAACAGGTGATTTATTAGGTACTCTTGCTGATGACATTGAACATCTACAGGATGTTTATATCCGAACAGTCTTTCCAACAATTAGCGCAATCGTTGTTTTCTTTATAACAAATGTAACACTCGCCTTTTTTGATTGGAAATTTGCGATATTTATCGCATTATGCCTTGGAATCATTGTTTTCGTATATCCTCTTCTATCTTTATACATGCTTAAAACAAGGCAAACAGAACAAAAATCATGGCATGTTAAGCTTTATGAGTCGTTAACAGATACGCTTTTCGGCATAAAGGACTGGATGATAAGTGGAAAAAAGGAGCAATTTATTCAACAATTTTTAAACGCTCAATCTGCAAAAAATCAAATTGATCGCTCGATAGCGTTTTGGAATCAAACAAGAACATTACATCTACAGTTATTATCTGGGATTATTATGATTTCTATGGCGATTTGGGCAAGCATTATGGTTCAATCAGGTGAATTTGCACCAAGCTATATAGCTGCTTTTACGCTTGTAACATTGCCGATAGCTGAGGGATTACTTCCTGTTTCCCATGCAGTTGAAAGAATTCCTTCTTATAAGGAAGCATTAATAAGGCTAGATCGAATTGAACGTTTTTCAAGTAATGGACAGAAACGTTCAGACATTTCAAGCAAAATTCCATTGAAAAATATAACGATAGAACTGAATCAGCTTACCTACCGTTATCAAAATCAGCAAGAAAATGCTGTAAATAACATCTCACTTAGAATTCAACAAGGGCAAAGGTTAGCGATACTTGGAAAAAGTGGTGCGGGAAAGTCTACACTTATTCAATTATTACAAGGCTCCCTCCTTCCTACATCTGGAACAGTTTCAATTGCTGGTTTCGCACCAGAACATTTTGGAGATAGCATTTATGACATCATTAGTGTATTAAATCAGAAGCCATATCTTTTTGCAACAACTGTTGAAAATAATATTCGCTTAGGAAATGAGCATGCATCCCGTGAAAAAATTGAGGAGATTGTCAAACAAGTAGGATTAGCTCATTATATTCAATCACTTCCGAACGGTCTTGATACACAAATGGAGGAAACCGGACAACGCTTTTCTGGTGGGGAAAGACAAAGAATTGCTCTTGCAAGAATTTTATTAAAAAATACACCGATTGTTGTTCTTGATGAGCCAACAATTGGACTAGACCCTTTAACAGAATCCAAGCTAATGGACACGATCTTTGATGTTCTTAAAGATAAAACCATTATTTGGATTACTCATCATTTGATCCAAATTGAAAAAATGGATCATATAATCTTCCTAGATCATGGTGAATTGACAATGCAAGGCACTCATGACGAGCTTATGAGAACAAACAAACGCTATCAACAATTGTTTCAGTTGGATCGCGGTAAAGCACATGTTTGAAATAATTACTTACTTAAAAAAAGGGCAATTGATATAATCACTGCCCTTCCCTCTCCTTACTTCGTTCTTTTCACTATAAAATCATAATACAATCCTCGTAAAACTGATGTTTTATATAATTCTATTTTTCTTCTATCAATTGGGTGCCGATTAATCCCCTTTGACTTTAACTGCTGAACAAACCAACCCTTCGATCCTGGATATGCCATATTTTTCACCTCTTTATCTATGCTTGTCCTAAATGTATGTAGTACTTAAGAAAACTATGAATAGGATTTTTTTCTTAATTTGGTGCTTTTTTTAAACTAGTTGAATAAAACTTAAATAGAGAAATGGATATTCCAATTAATAGGAGGATATTTATGCAATTTTATTATGGAACTCAAATGCCATTACGTGTATTAGATGAGGCTGAATTTTGGAAGCATCAGGAAGAAGAGCACACAGTTGTCATTCGCGAGCTAGTTAAAAATCTTGAGCAACAATATGTGGAGGATTTACAAAAATGGGAGGACGAATTTGCTAAAGCACACCACAGGGTTATTCGATACATTGAAACTGTGAATCGTTCAAATGGACAAGTTTCTCCTGCACTCTATCAGGACGTGCTTCAGCTTGTCACGTTCTGCTTAAAACAAAGCGAGGAATTTACAAATTTTTGCCGGATGCTGATGAATGAAAGTGAACCTATTAAACGAAATCAAACGGCAAAAGTAGTTTTAAATCATATAATTGTAGAATCGGAGTATTTTATTGGTGTTGCCCAAACCATTTTATATAAAGGATAAAATGAGATTTTCAATACTATCACAGCACCCCAATTTTTTTGGGTGCTTTTTTAATTAATATGCTTATTAGATCTATGTTAACAATCCCCATCTACAAAAGTTGAAATGCTGGACATTCACCTCGTAAAGTGCTCTGCCGTATACTGTATGAGCCTTGAGGAGGTGATTCAATTGAATCGTTTATATACATCTGATTCGTTGGACGGTTTAGGCAATTGGGAAAAATCTGTTTTAAGTAAATTCACTTTGAAAATGACGAATAAACAAGAGCTGTTTCCATGTATCCCAGCTACACAAGGACACAGATTGAACCATTTTCGTTACGGATTTTTAGGTGATCCAAGAAGCGAATCTTCAGTTGAGGAGCTTGCAGCGTTACTAACTGAATACACGAGGACATCAAAGGAATTTGGGGAATTTACATCATTGATTGTATTTTTTCAAACACCGAAAGAAATAAAAGAAATGTACTCAGTCGAGCAATATGAGCAATTATTTTGGAATCACCTAAATGGTTTAACGAAGCTAGACAAGAAAACCTGGCCTAAGCATATTCCTGTTACCCCTCATGAACCACTATGGGAGTTTTGTTTTCATGGTGAGCAATATTTTATATACTGCGCAACACCAGCACATTACCGTAGAAAAAGCAGGCAGTTTGATGACTATATGTTAGCTATTACTCCTAGATGGGTGCTTACAACATTTGAACATTCAGGGACATATGCACATAAAATTAGAAAGCATATACGTAAAAGACTTGAAAAATACGATTCAACCGGGATCCATCATAGCTTAAATCAATATGGAAATGCCGACAATTTCGAATGGAAGCAATATTTTTTACATGATGATGATAGCGAACTTTCTAAATGCCCGTTTCATATGTGGAAAAAAGAAGATAAAGAAGAATGACCATCAAAAATTTTAACATTAACGTCATTTTGATGGTCAAGTGTTTCGTAAAACCTTCATTCCAATTATGTTCCGCAATAGGTGCGATATGGGATTGTTGTCGGCTCTGGTAATTTTGTATATTCCACATGACGGGTTGAATAAGAAAAAGGTGAAGAAAGCACATCAAGTAGCTTCTCCATGACGGTAAAATCCCCCTCTTCTTCAGCAGCCTTCAGCGCTTCCTCAACCCGATGATTCCTTGGGATAACCGAAGGATTTGATTTTTTCATTAGCTGATGAGATGCTTCAATTGTTTGCTCCTGTCGCAAACGTCTTGCCTGCCATTTTTCCTGCCAATTGTTAAATTCTTCACTTTTAAACAAGTCTGTATTTGAAAGCTCATTTATCGTTAAGGAGCGGAATGTATTCGTATAATCTGCATTATAT
>NZ_CADEPK010000196.1 GCF_902829255.1 Metabacillus niabensis
ACTAATACTACTTCCTAAATCCCCCATATTACTTGTCTGAAATAAGACCGGAATTGTTAAGAAATCATTGTAGAATCGATAAAATACCATATTTGCGAGTAAAAGTATTGTCACAAAAATACTAGCACCAAAAATATATCGATTCCGATTCTTTTCTTTCATAAACAATCCAATTCCAAAAATGAAAAGTAAAAAACTTAAAGGGTTAATGAATAGAATAAACTCTTGTTTAAAGTTTTCAATTTTAATATCAAAGCTAGTTTTATAGACAATATATGTTTTAATCCACATAAAAAGCGTTGCTATTAATAAAAATGAAATTTTCGAAAAAGATTTCTTACGCATAAATAACCTCCTCATCCCACAGGACAATAGCGCTTTCGTTTTATCTCTCATGTTTTCCATATATTAGGTATACAATAAAACAACTAAAACATATCTTAATACTTCTTTTACAAAAAATCAATCCTTTTTAATATTGTCATAACAAACACATGATAGAATTATAATCTATACTTTATTCCAATAACCTAATTATTAGACGTATGAGTTGAAAAAAAGTTTCGTTTTTATAAAAGTTGTAATATTCAGAATATACAAAAATAAGAAATGAGTACAACAAGGTTGAACTCATTTCTTATTTTGTTTATTACCTATTTATTTAATAATTTCGTTTTTACTAGCCATGCTCCTCCAATTACTCCCGCATCATTACCTAATGTGGCAACAGTAATTGTTGCTGCATCACCAACACGAGGAAAAGCGAAACGTTTAAAATAATGTTCAACTTTTTTTATAAGCTTATCACCAGCTTTTGAAACTCCACCACCGATAACAATTTTTTCAGGATTTAAGCCATTTGCAACATTAGCTAACATTAAACCTAAATGAAACGTTACATAGTCTATAATTTCTTCCGCTATAGCATCCTTTTTCTCTAGTGCATCAAAGACATCCTTCGAGGTTAAATTACCACTTGCTTTAAGGATCTCCCTTAGAATACTTTGTTTTTCACTTGTTGATAGCTTCTCTTTTGCCACCCTAACAATTCCCGTTGCAGATGCGATGGTTTCGATACATCCTGTCTTTCCACAATTACATGGTGCTCCACCATCTGGAACAACAGTAATATGCCCGATTTCTCCACCAGCTCCATTAACACCATGGATGACCTCTCCATTTGAAATAAGTCCTCCCCCAACACCTGTTCCAAGCGTCACGCATATCAGGTCTTTCGCACCATCTCCAGCACCTTTCCACATTTCACCAAGTGCAGCGATATTTGCATCATTATCAATTATAGCTTGTAAACCCGTTTCTAATTCGAGATGGTCTCGTAGTGGGTAGTTTTTCCAACCTAGATTAACAGTTTCGTAAATAAGGCCACTTTCAAGATTAACAGGTCCTGGCGCCCCCATACCAATTCCAGCCAGCTTCTCTTTTGTGAAACCTAACTCTGTTAATTTAGTATCAATTGATTTAGCAATATCTGTCGTAATTTCCTTTCCAGTTTTATCAGTAGGTATCTCCCATTTTTCTACAATTTCACCATAATAATTAATAAACGCCATTTTAATTGTAGTTCCACCTAAATCAACACCGACTAACCATTGTTCATTCATTCTATTCACCTTTTCCTCTATTTATATATTCATCTACCCGAAACCGTTTTCAATCAAAGGAAATAATAAACCTTTTTCTTTTTTTGCTGACTAGCTAGTATCCGATTTCACTTACCCTTTTAATCTTTGCACTTCGCTTCTTAAGAGTAAAATCGCCATTTGATAGTCATTTGGTTCTATTAAGTTTGACTGATATAATTGTCTAACTTCTTCTTCCATCAACTCTAAATCAGCTATTCGATCCCCTACATAAATAATAATTCCAAACTTCTTCAATAGCTGTTGTACATCATAAATCGTTTTCAATTGATCACCTACTAAACATTAACTTTCACTAATAATCGTTAATTAGAAATGCCTAATTTAAAGTATAAAGGAATTGAAATACTCGTCAAGGAATCGTTAACAATAAAATGAAAACTTCATAAAAAAAAAGAATTGTCATCTAAATGACAATTCTACATTAATTGCTTTATCGATCAGGATCATTAGGATGCAAAAAGCGTGGTCGTCTATTTTTCAAAGGCATTGGCGCTCTAAATAAAACATCTCTTAGGCCTCGATAGTCAAATGGGATAAATGGATACAAATAAGGTACATTAAATGACTTCGTTTTTGCCAGTAAAATGATCCATAGCACTATACCAACAACAAATCCAATAACCCCTAACGATGCAGTAAATAATAATAGAATCATTCGGAACATACGATTTGCTAAACTAAGCTCATAACTTGGAGTTGCAAATGTACCAATTGCAGCAATTGATAAATACAAGACGACTTCATACGTTAATAATCCAACTTCGACAGCAACCTGGCCAATCATAAGGGCAGCAACTAACCCTAGAGCAGTTGCTAATGAAGATGGAGTATGAATAGCGGCCATCCTCAGCATATCAATACCTAGTTCCACTATTATAAATTGTAATAATAATGGGATATGGCCATGTTCGTTAATTCCAATGAAATCAAGACCTGGTGGTAAAAGCTCTGGGTTTTGTGCAAATAAATACCATAATGGTAATAGAAACATCGACACCCAAACCGCGACAAATCGAACTAGTCGAAGATAAGCACCAACAATCGGTTTATTTCGATATTCCTCGGCATGCTGCAAATGATGCCAAAAGGTCGTTGGTGTAATAATAGCACTTGGTGACCCATCTACAAACACAATTACATGACCTTCATACAAATGAGAGGCTGCTGTATCAGGTCTTTCCGTATATCGAACAGTTGGATAGGGATTAAAATGACGTCCTCCAAGAAATTCTTCAATTGTTTTTTCACCCATTGGTAGTCCATCCGTATCAATTGCTTCTAGCGATTTCTTTAAATCCTTAACATGTTCTAAATCCGCAATCTCCTCTAAGTAACAGACTACAACATCTGTTTTTGAACGCCTTCCAACTTGAAGATACTCCATTCTTAATGAACGATCCCTTATTCTTCTTCTTGTAAGTGCTGTATTAAAGACAATCGTTTCAACATATCCATCCCTTGCACCTCTTACTACCCTTTCAGTATCAGGCTCCTGTGGCCCTCTTACCGGATAAGTCCTGGCGTCAATTAAGATAACCTCATTAACTCCCTCAACCACTAATGCTGTTGGACCTGCCAGTACCATATGTACTACCTTATTTAAATCATCTGTTTTATCCAGTTCAACATACGGTAAATGGGTTTTAAGGAGTTTGTCTAACGTATTTCCCTCTAGTTGTTCTGTTGTAACTCGGGCTAAATATTTCATTAACAAATGAAGAATATCATCCTTAACAAAACCATCAACCATAAAAAGAGTCATTTTTCGTTCAGCGTATTCAACATCGAGTTGAATAACATCAAAGCTCTTTTTAACCCCTAATTGTTCTGCAATATACGTTGTATTTTCTTTAAAATCATCTGAAACAAGTTTTTTCTCACCTTCAAAAGTCATACGCTTTCTCCATTTCACAACAATTTATCATCATCATTGACGAAAGAATGGTAAAACATACCTGTATAAATTGATGGAGTACATAGACCGGGATGAGTATGAAATTATGAAATTGAAAAAAATTAAATCTGTCCCTATTTGTTCTGGTCGTTTCATGATAAAAAAAAAGCATGACAATTATACTCAATTGTCTAATGCTCATTTTTGTGTTGAATCATGTTTCATTATTTGATCGTGTAATCTCATTTTTCAAGTTCTTATAATTTTCATTTTCAGGCTCATATTGGAGAGCTTTATTAATATGATTTAACGCTTCAGATGAATTTCCTGTGTTAACATATAGAAGTGCAAGATTAAAATGAGCTTGGTGATATGAGTCATCGTTTTCAATAACCTCTTGTAAATGCTCTATAGCCTCATCAAATTTACCTATACCTATTTCAGCCACAGATAACATGAAGATAATATCATTTGAGCGTGTATTATTCGAAATTGCATTATTTAAATAATCATACGCCTCATCATACTTATTATCCTGTATCAATTCTTGTCCTTGCATTGCTGTATATTGAGAATATTGCTCCTCTGCTTGTGGATATCCATATCGATACAAAATAATAAAAAGTAATGCTGTCGCAGTCACTCCTATTAGTCTAAAAGAAACATTTCTCTTTTTTGGCAATTGTACGATAAAAGCAGCTAGAAAACCACCAACCAAGCCACCAATATGGCCAGCATTATCTATATTAGGAACTGCAAATCCAAAGGCTAAGTTAATTGCGATAACCATTAATATATTTGGACCAATTGTTCTTAAAAACACCTGGCGATTTTGTACTCCAATATATAATAATGCACCAAAACAACAAAATATTGCTCCTGATGCACCTGCCGATAAATTAGGACTAAATGCAAAACTAGCAAATGTACCAGCAACACCAGCGATAATATATATAAGTAAAAATCTAAATCGTCCATATGCCTTTTCTACTGCTGGACCTATGTAATAAAGAGCAAGGCTGTTCATAAAAAGGTGCAAAAAACCAATATGTAAAATAATAGGGGTAAAAAAGCGCCACCATTCACCTTCGTATATAAGTGGATTAAATTTAGCACCAAAATCAATTAAGGTTTGATTATTTGTACTGCCCCCGAACATTTCCAATATGAGAAACATGATGATTTGTATTCCTAGAAATATATAAGTAAAAAATGGCTTTCCATGTTGAAAAATTTTCTTTTCTTCTTCTCTTTGTTTATTATGGGATGCAATGACATGGTTTCGTATTCTTTGAACATCATCCTCTTCAATGAATGAGTCCATTTCAATCTTTAATGGTACACTTAATAAATCCGCTAGTTTACTTATACCCTCTAAACGTTGTTCACTATGTATTAAAATTGAACTAATATCAATTTTCCCTTTTAGTATGCTATATCCATCTTCAAATACACTTGGATAATCATCAACAGGGGGCAATGATGATATGTAAACATTCATTACACGAATTGGTCCTCTTACACCATTTTTTAATAATTGTTCAAATTTTCTCCCTGCTTGCACAATATCAATAGATAGTGTATTTCCCCAATCAACGTCAATTCTTTTTAATCTTACAATCGTAAAGTGCTTCTGACGATACGGCTGAAGTAAAATTTCTCCTCCATCTTGAGAAAGTGCTAGTATTGAATATTTTTCGTTTAAAACTAGCTTCTCAATGATTGACCAATATAAAAAATCTTGCTCTAAAACCATTTTATCCGCTCCGACATCATTTTTCCTTTATTATATCAATAACTATAAACGAAAAGGAAGGCTCATGTTTTTTCCTCGTTTCATTGTTTATTTGTTAAGGATAAACAAACAGGAGGCTGAGATTGCTATTGCAAATCAGCCTCCCCTTTGAACTTTAATGAAAAGCTCGTTGAACAAAACGATCTCTTATAAAAGGAATTCTCATTGATAATCGAATGAAAAACCTACGTAATTGGGGTTGCCCCAAAACAGCATTTACAATCTGATATCTATAACGATACAAAGCAAATGATCCAGCAATTAACATAATCAGTCTTTTCATAAAAACATCCCTCCTACTTATATTTTGAGTAGGATTACCTGTTTTTATCCTTTAAAAAAAGGTGACATTGTTTCTTGCAACACACTAACAGAATGTTCAAATTTGCTTTTCTCTTCTTCATTTAGCCGAAGTTCAATCACTTTTTTAATTCCATCTCGATTGACAATTGCTGGAACACCAATATAAACATCGTTTACTCCGTATTCACCATCTAAGTAACAAGAAACAGTTAGAATAGAATTTTCATTATTTAAAATTGCTTTAGTCAATCGAACTAACCCCATAGCTATTCCGTAATAAGTTGCACCTTTACGATTAATAATATGGTATGCTGCATCTCTTACATTTACAAATATTTCCTCTAACTTTTCTTTTTCATCGTTCAATGACTCAAGAATTGGGATACCGCCAATATCAGCGTGACTCCAAACTGGCAGTTCTGTATCCCCATGCTCTCCAATGATATATGCATGCACATTCCGTGTATCTACATTAAAATGTTCTCCTAATAAATAACGAAATCTAGCTGTATCTAGTATTGTTCCAGAACCAATTACTCGACTTTGTGGTAATCCAGAATATTTCCATACAGCATATGATAAAATGTCCACCGGGTTAGTAGCGACAATAAAGATCCCATTAAATCCACTATTCATCACATCTGAGACTATTGATTTAAAAATTTTTAAATTTTTAGCAACTAAATCTAGTCGGGTCTCACCAGGTTTTTGATTAGCACCAGCACATAAGACAACAATATCAGCAGACTCACAATCTTTGTAGCTTCCATACCAAATTTTCGTCGGATTAGGTGCAAAGGCTAAACCATGATTTAGATCCATTGCATCTCCTTCAGATTTTTCTTTATTTAAATCAATTAAAACTAACTCTTCTGTAACTCCTTGATTTAATAAAGCAAAGGCGTAACTAGAGCCTACAAAGCCTGTACCTATAAGTGCAACTCGATTAACATGATTAGCCATATTATCAAACCCTTTCAATGCTTATTGAACTAATGAAATTTGCCGTTAAACTTTGTGAAATACTTCACAATTATATTTTACATGATCTTTAACGTATTTTTCATCGTTTTTATGAACATTTTATGAAAAGAGAAAACCTAAACCTGTTGCTAATATAATCGAGAGAAAATTTACTGCATCATTATTTAAGAAGCTATACTCAGATATTTTTACGCCTTTAAAATTACAGTGGTTTTGTTTTTCAGTTATTTTCCCACAATAAGTACATTTATATTTTACCTGTACCGTTTGTCCAATTATCGTATCAAGTAAATTACCTAAAAAGCCAAATAAAGCAATGTAGACTACCCATACTAATGAAAGAGAAAATAATAAATAAGATATGAAAGCAATAAATAATGCCCCACCTATTGCCGCTGTCGTACCGAGTATTGATACAGCACCAGAAGTACCTCTTGGAACTTTTTTCATAGTTAGTAATAATCTAGGCTCCTTTTTACTCATAGTACCTATTTCAGAAGCCCATGTATCAGCATTTGCTGCAGCAAGTGATATACAAAAGCATACTAATGCAGTTTGCTGAGAAATAAATCCAAATGAATAAATAAAACCTAAAAAAGCTGGAACTCCTCCATTCGCAAACACTTGAATAATATCTCTCTGCTCACCCTTTTCCAAAATGTCTGCTGCTATTCGCTTCCTTTTATTTTGATACTTACTAAAGAAACTAGAACTGCAGAAAAAACAACCTAATAAAAATAATCCTTGATAGGAAAACCCAAGATAAATTAAAAGGCCAACTATAAAAGCTGCAATTGCACCATCTTTCGTTATAGATTTCGCCTTCCATCCCATTACGGAAGCAATAGCAATAATGAAACAAACAACAATTAATTCCATGTAAATACACTCTTTTCAGTTATAATTATCGGAATTGCAATATCAAATGATTTTGCAGGAATATGATCAACGAATTGTTGTGTAAATGCTAATGATAAATATTTGTTGTGAAAATCACTTAAATATCGGTCAAAATAACCACCGCCATAACCTATTCTATATCCATTAAAATCATATGCTACACCAGGAACAATCATTAATTCAATTTCCTTTGAAGTTAGACCTTTTGTATCGGTTACAATCGGTTCTAAAATCCCAAAATATCCTTCCTCGAGCTGTTCAAAGGTAGAAATTACCCTAAATACCATTGTTTTCGTAGCAGGGTCACACTTAGGTACAGCTACTGTCTTATTTTCCTTCCATGCCTGATTTATAATGAATGCTGTATCAACCTCTTTTCCTCTAGAAACAGTAATGGCTACAATTGATGAATTCTTCCATACAGCATGATTGAATAATTTTTTATGTATCTCAAAACTATTACTCCAATAATCCTCCAAAGACATTTTATCGAGTTTATTCTTTATTTTTTTTCGGATTTCTTGTTTATTCATTTCATATTACCTCCTTCTTTCATTATATATGTACCTTATTCATTTAATCGAGGCTTTAATAAGGAGGATATCTAGTTTCTGTAGTCAACAATTCCGACCGTTTTTTATGTGGAAATTTAGAATAGAGTATGATACAAAGTATGAGGTTTATAAGGACGTATTTCTTTATAAGCCTTATGCTAAATACAGGGTATAAAAAAACAGTAGGAAAATAAATCCCTACTGTTACTTTGTTTCACGGTGTAATGTCATTTTTTTCTCTCTTGAGCAATATTTCTTAAGCTCAAGACGATCTGGGTTATTACGTTTATTCTTTTTAGAAATATAGTTACGTTCGCCACAATCAGTGCAAGCTAATGTAATATTTACACGCATGTTATCTTTCCCTCCAAACATAAAAAAACTAATAAAACAAATCAGACTTTAATATAATATCATTTTTATTAGACAAATTCCACATCAAAATGAATAAATTCATATAACAAGAATTATTTCGCTAATTTCTTATATAATAGTATAGTTTCTTCGATTAAATAGGATAAGTTATAAATTGTATTTGCCGCATAAAAGCCCTTCTGAACGATCGCATTATATTTTTGCGGTTCACTAAAGTAATCACATATAGTGTCTGCTAAAGACCTACTTGAGGTATCCTTCACCAAAATCCCTCTGCTATCATTAAGTATTTCTGCTAATCCTCCTATTTGGAATGAAACTATAGGCTTAGCAGCGACCATTCCTTCCAAAGCAATAATACCAAATGGTTCATATAAACTTGGTACAACTAACATTTCACAATGATGTAATAATACATTCCTTTTTTCTTCTTGAACAAATCCAATAAATGAAACATATTTATCTATATGTAGCCCATAAGCTAAATGAACTAACTCTTCATGAAAAGGCCCTTCTCCAGCAATAATTAATCGAAATTCAGGAAATTGTTTATGAAATATAGAAAAGGCCTTTAAGAGATATTGAAAACCTTTTTCCTTTACAAGCCTACCCATTCCCAACAAGTAAGGTGAGTTAGAAAATGGTAGTTTAACATTTAAAATAGGTGGAAGATAACTTTTAGGAATAATTCCATTCGGTATTAATGTTAATTTATCTTTAGTACAATTAAATTCCTTAATAAGAATATTTTCCATATAGCGACTACATACGATGATATTATCAGATGCTTCTATTAGACTTGTCTCAAAGGAATGAATTCGATTAGAAAAATGAGTTTTACTATTCATTCTCCCATTTTCAGTTGCATGAATGGTTGCCAATAAGGGTTTTCCTATTTCAGTTTTCAGTTCAACCCCAGCAATCCCTGTCAACCAGTCATGGACATGTATAATATCAAATGAGAGCTTTAATTCATAAAGGACAAATTGAATAAATCTAAAATTCACGTTTAATATATAATCTATAAACGTTCTAGGAGGATGTTGTAAAGGTACTAAACGATAAACATGAATACCATTCTCAAACGTATATGATTCATTTTCATTAGAAGAAGTTGTGACAACAATAAACTTAAGACCCTTTTTATTTCCTTCTGCTACTATGTCACTTACATGTCTACCGAGCCCTCCTACTATATTAGGTGAGTATTCTGTTGCTAAAACTAAAATTGTCGGATTTATCTTCATGTCAAAATATTACCTCTACTCATAAAATGTATATCCAGAAAAATTATAAAGCCATTTCGGCTCCCCTTTTCCACGATTTATTAATCCTTCAGTTAATTCAGTCACACGATGACAATGAGAATAAACCTGTATTTTTTTTATTGTAATGTTTTCATTTAAAGAATTACTTACTACCAATTCAAAATCAAATATCCCATTTTTCAAAAAGTATAATGATAATGTTCCACTTGGTTCCCGAAGATAAATATCTTCGAATAAATGCTGTTTTATATGAGGAATAATGTTAATACGAAGCAGGAGATCATTAAAGTCTTCATTAAGGAGATTACTTAATATTC
>NZ_CADEPK010000197.1 GCF_902829255.1 Metabacillus niabensis
TTCCTTAATAACAAATGACAAAAATTAATATTTGTCATTTGTTACGCATTGTGTTATTCTCAAAACAACTAGAAAACCACTGTTATTACATTTTAATGCTTATAGTTTCAATGAATATTCAACGTGCAAACAAACTACGAGAGAGGGTAATTAAGAAATTATGGATAAGAAAAGCGGCATATTGAGTAGGAAAGACATCTTAGACGCAGCCGAGAAAACTCTTCGTCGTTACGGCCCCAAAAAAACATCGGTAACAGATGTAGCAAAAGAATTAAATATGAGCCATGGCTCGATTTACAGGCATTTTCCGAATAAGTCAGCTTTAAAAGAAGCAGTTACAGAAAGATGGCTTGAGGAGGAAATTATGATACCTTTGCGCAAGCTTTTAAAATCTGAAGAAACATCCCCGAATCATTTGCTAAAGGATTTTTTTCTCAAGCTTACTTCCCTAAAGCAAAACCATGCAAAAAATGATGAAGAGATGTTTGAAATGTATGCGGAAGTGACAGGTGAAGCAACAGAACTTATCACGAACCATGTTAACTGCACCATTGAAATGTTAAATCAAATCATTGAGAAGGGGATAAATTTAAACGTCTTCAAACCTGTAGCAGATAAAGAGGTTATATCCCGTTCTATTTTTTATGCGACAGCAAGATTTCATCACCCTTCCCATGCCTATGAATGGAAAAATAGTAAAAGGATCAGAGAGGAATTTGAACAGGTTTGGGATCTGATACAAGATGGCTTCACTATTAAATGAAAGAGGGTAAAACATGTCAACTAATTTAAGCGGAAAAACGGCAATTGTAACTGGTGCTTCTCGTGGAATTGGAAATGCTGTAGCTAAACACTTGGCAGATTTAGGTGCTAAGGTTGTTATTAATTATTCAAGTAGTTCCGAAAAAGCTAACGAAACAGTAAAGCAGATTAAAGAAAAAGGCGGTGAAGCAATTGCATTGCGAGCCGATGTCAGCAAAACAAGCGAGCTTGAAAAGTTATTCACAGAAACAATCCATGCCTTCGGGAAACTAGACATTCTTGTTAATAACGCCGGATTAATGGAAACGAAGCCCCTGCTGGAAATAACCGAGGAGGATTTTGATCGACATTTTGCACTTAATGCAAAGGGAACCTTTTTTGCTTGTCAATTGGCGATGAAGCATATGGAAATGGGTGGACGTATCGTGAATCTATCTACTTCTGTGAACGGACAAATGTTTCCAGGCTACAGCCTTTATGCAGGAACAAAAGGAGCAGTCGAACAATTCACACGACAATTGGCTAAGGAATTCGGCCCTAAACAAATTACAATCAATGCCGTGGCACCTGGACCGGTGAACACCGAGCTCTTTACAGTCGGAAAAACAGAACAGCAAATCGATGCTTTAAAACAGATGAATGCATTTAACAGACTTGGAGAACCAGAGGATATTGCTCGTGCCATCGAATTATTAGTAAACCCAGAGTCGCAATGGATTACTGGACAGACAATTCGCGTAAACGGCGGATTTATTTAAAGAGTATATTTAGCTGCCAGGGTATCGGCAGCTTTTTACTTTTTACAAACTGTTTTTGCTTCCTTTCACGGTATTTTTACGTTCCTTCTAAGTCTTCATACTATACTTGCATGAACAAATCCCCCTGTAGTATCTAATAGGTTACCAAAACAAACGGTAACCAAATGATGAAAGCACCTTTAAAAATCCTTACTTGATTCCTCAAATGAAATAAGCGTAAGGCGTGAAATGACCACATCTTTTATTTTTGTGATATAGTTAAATTGCACTAAAGGAGAACGAACTGGGAGAAATCATAATAAGCAAAAAGTAGGTTATCATAATGGTAGCTAACCATTTAAGGGGCAATTTCAGGAGGTTTTATCCATGAGTAAAGTCGCAATAATTACAGGTGCTGGTAGTGGACTAGGACAAGCTACAGCAGTTCGCTTAGCTGAAGAAGGCGTGAACATTGTTGCTGTAGATGTGAGCGAAAAGGGCGGAAATGAAACAGTTGAATTAGTGAAAAAGCTTGGTGTAGAGTCGATCTTTATTAAAGCAGATGTCTCTAAAGCAACGGAAGTAAAAAAATATGTTGATGAAACAGTTGAACGTTTCGGAAAAATTGATTACTTCTTCAATAATGCTGGTATCTCTGGTAGTGGTAAATTCTATTTAGATACAACGATCGAAGAAATCGAGCAAATTGTTGGGATTAACTTAATGGGAGCTCTTTACGGAGTACGTTATGTTGCAGAAGTTATGCTAAAAAACGGCGGAGGTTCAATTGTTAACACTGCATCAAGTGCTGGTGTTATCGGTCAAGACTCAGTTGTAACTTATTCTGCTACTAAACACGCAATTGTTGGGATTACAAAAAGTATGGTTGCTGAATATGCGAAAGATGGACTTCGCGTTAATGCGATTGCCCCAGGACCAACTGAAACACCAATGGTTAAAGCGTTCTATGAAGCAAATCCAGAAATGAAGGCTAACGCAACAGGCGGTATTCCACAAAAACGTTTAGGTACTCCAGAAGAAGTTGCTGAGCTTGTTACATTCTTATTAGCATCAAAAGCTCAATACATTAACGGTGAAGTTATTCGTATTGACGGTGGATTCACCAACACAAAATAATATTAGACGAAAAAAAACTCGCCACTAAAAAAATGGCGAGTTTTTTGTATTATGGCTTTTATGTCTTGATTTAATCCATTATTTATTGATATTTAGCCTATGAACTTGCATTTGAAAATTCACTTAAAGACTTCTCTTTCCATGCAATCGTAAGACCTAATCCAATCATCAAAACGATTCCTGCAAAGATGTAAGGATAATGAATGTTAACATCAAATAAAATGCCACCTAGAGCTGGTCCAAAAATATTCCCTAAGCTAGTATAAGTGGAGTTCATCCCCGCGACAAAACCTTGTTGATTCCCCGCCGCTTTAGATAAAAACGTAGTTAAGGCTGGACGTAACAAATCAAATGCAAGGAAGATTATACAAGTTACAATTAAAACAGCTAAAAATCCAGATATAACTGTAGAAACGAACGATAAGAGACCACCTATTATTAAACAAAACTGAATCAGCCTTTTTTCTCCAATTTTGTTGACTAATTTTCCAAATAATAAGATTTGAATGATTACGGCAACAATAGAACTAAACGTTATAATCGTTGCAATATTCTTAGGTGTAAATCCAAATTTATGATCTGAAAATAAGCTAAAAACAGTTTCGTAGGCAGATAGCCCAAATGCTAATACAAAGACGATTATAAATGCAACTATATATGTGGGATTCATTGACTTTTTAAAGTCTTTAAAGAAAGTTGACTCCTGACCATTTGAAGTATTCATCCCACGCTCTTCTTTTGACAAAGGTTCTTTTAAAATAAAAATCGAGGTTATTGCAGCTAAACATGCAATAGCAGCAGCAAAGAAAAATGGCATCCGTATGCCAAAGTCAGCAATAAATCCTCCAACTCCAGGTCCAATAATAAAGCCAGTGCTAATCGCTGCAGATACATAGCCCATCGCTTTTGATCGTTCCTGGATTGTCGTAATATCCGCTACATATGCTGTAACTGCAGGCATAATAAACGCTGCACTAATTCCACCTAAAATCCGTGATAAATAAAATATCGATACATGAGTTCCTAATCCAAAAATCAGCTCTGACAGACTAAAAATAAATAATCCCGAGACGATCATTACTTTTCTTCCAACTCTATCTACCCATCTTCCCGCAAAAGGAGAAATAATCAGCTGTGATACTGCAAATACAGCAACAAGATACCCCATTGAACTACCGGATAAATTCATAACACTCAAAAATGAAGGCATTATTGGGATAATTAGACCCATCCCAAGAAATGCAATGAAAACATTACTTAACAATATAACTAAAATCATTTTTTGTTCTTTAATTGGCTTTTTCATATTATATTTCCCTCATTCATTTCTTTCTCTTATATACTTAGTCATTACTTCTGAAAAGAGGTTGTGTACTACATCTAAAAGCTCCTCCGAAACTTCTAGATATTTTATAATCTACATATTCGACAGTCATCCCTCTTTTTTCTAATTCCTCACCTATAAATTTAAATTCTCGGTCTGTTATATATACATTTTCATTTATCGGAAGACCGTTTGTAGCTAGCTTTGATGCATCTTCTAGTGTTACATTTATTTTATCCCAATCTTTAAGCTGCTTCGGTATACCTTCTAATAATGCGTCTTCACAAACGATCATTAACCCTTCTCTAACTAAACTTAATGCACAGTCAAGATGAAGGATTGTCGGATGAAGAGGAACCTCAACTACTTCATATCCATAATGGCCAACTAAACGTTCAAGCCATTTAATCCCATTCTCATTTGATGCAAGCCCTGACCTACCTACAAAAATCGTTTTGTTTAAGACGAGAATATCTCCACCTTCTAGAAATGGACCGTCCTCTGATTTTGGACCTTTAGATATATCTGGTTTTGGAATCGATAAATATAAACACTCATTTTTATTGGATTCGGTCACTAAAATATCTCTAACAGGTAAGACCTCATTTCTTCGATGCGGAAACCTTAAAGAACCTTCTATTAAAAAATGGCCAATTGTAAAAAACGGATCTCGTACAAAGAAGTTACTGTAGCCATCTTCTTTCCCTAATTCTTTTTCATAATCTGTTAACAGTCTAGGAACCGTTACTTCTACATGATATTTCTCTAAAACTTTTTTTAAATTTTCCCTTTCCTCTTCCCACATTTTTTGTTTGTCAGGAAATACATCTTTATAGTTTTTTCCTGATATATCTTTCCCGCTATATAGATCACTTTCCTCTTCAGCCAAGAATTTTACTTCTTCAGGATCTATTTTTACAGGAAACGCTACTTCCGACTGAGCCATTACAACTCTTTTCAAAGGAGCAAACTCACTTTCAACAAAAATGTTATTCATAAATAAACCCCCACAATTTGTCAACGATTGGTAGTTGATCCTAGTATTTATTATCCTTACCTTTTTAATACTAAGGTGTAGTGTTACACTATAGTCAAGGAGGAGCTTATGAATAATTTAACTAGTAAAGGATATTTTTCAACAGCTGAGTTCGCAAAGCTAATTGGCGTAACAAAGCATACGTTATTTCATTACGATAAAATGGGAGTCTTTTCTCCAGAAGTTAAATTGGATAATGATTATAGACTCTATTCCTATACTCAAATAGATGCCTTTTTAGTCATCTCCACTTTAAAAGAGTTGGGCATGAGTCTTAAAGAAATAAAAAATTATTTGGATAAGAGAAATCCCGAGGATTTTATCTTGCTCCTAGAAGAAAAAGAAAAAGAAATGGAAGAAAAAATCGAGAAATTAATGCAAATGAAGAAACATATTTCTAATAAGGCTAGTCTAACGAGAGAGTCTCTCTCAATTCGCGAAAATCATATTTTTATAACAACAGAAGAAGAGGAATGGATGCTTGTAACGAATCTACTTGAAGCAGAAGATACGAGGGATATGGGGATTCTCATAAGCAATCATATTTCAAATTGTAAAAATCAAGGATTATTTACCCCAAGTTCAATTGGCCATATCATTCATATTCATGATGTGAAAGCAAAGGATTATCTTAAATACTCATACTTATTCACTAAGATTAGCCATAATAAGGACGAAAAGAAAATTCATCTTAAAAGTGCGGGAAAATATTTAAATATATTCCATAAAAACGGATTTTTCTCTACTAGTAAGGCATATGAAAACTTACTTGAGTATGCTCAAAAAAATAATCTAACACTGGACAGCTATTTTTATGAAGATATAATATTAGACGAATTATCTGTGAATAGCTATGATGACTATACATTAAAAATTTGTATAAGAATTTTATCCTAAACATGCAATTTAGAAATACGATACCTCATATTGATGTATCGTACCCGATTGCTCATTAGGGATTTTTGATTTCCTGAAGCAATAATTCCAAATCATCTTTCAGATTACTTCTTGCCTGTAAATCAAATTCTCCCTGCACTTCTTGTATAGGATATTTTTGTTTATGGATTATATAATGTTTTAGTTTTAAAAAAGTCGTTAAAGGAAAATCAGCATTATACCATGCTTCTCTATAACCGATAATTCCGTGTCTTTTTATTAATGCATCTAGTTCTTTGAGTACACTCAGTAAAAAGTCATCATAGGGGTATTCCGTTTTTATTAATGTTTTAGTGTTATCTTTGCATAATTCATCTTCATAATAATCGGCTTTTATCATCAGTTTATTATGTTCTTTTAATTCAAAAGTCCAAACAATTCCCTCTGGCTCTCCCTCCCATTCACACTCAGTTTTTTTTCTTACTTCATCTTTTGGAACACAAAAAGTGTTTAAATCCATCAGTGCTCTAAGAAAATCACTTAAACAATCCGTTAAATAACTTGCTGTAAATACTAATTTCTGCCCATTAATTTCAACGATACAAGTAGCCCATCCAATTCCACTAAGATAATATTTGAACTCCACTTCTCTCACCTATTTCGATATTTATAACTAGCTTTTAACCTTATTCTTAAAGAAAATCGTCTTAATGCTAAAGACTTGTTCAATAAATTAATATAGAAGCATTATTTTAATAATAAGGATGAGCTTACTATAGTTGCTCCTAACCTCTCAATTTTACGAAGAGCATTATTCTTTTTTTTATCATTCGCACCTGCTATGCCATCTTCAATTAGAGTAACTGTCAAATCATTTTGTAGAGCACCTTTCACAGTCGCTAAAACACACCCTTCAGCAAATAAACCGACAACGTATACATCCTTTATATGATTATCCGCGATGTATCGAACTAAACTAGAATTGCTAAAAGCGTTCCCTTGTTTTTTTGAGAAATATAGATTACCTACAATTTTAAGCTGTTCATTTAACTTTGCCCCTTCACTACCTTTTAAAGAAGCATTTTTGCGAAACCAGTTTGATATATATTGATTTTTTTCAAACTCATTTCCTATATAGATAATATGTATCTTTTCTTTCAAAGCCTTTTCGATAACATTATTAATACACGTTATCATCGGCATTACTTGATTTTTTGCTACTGGCATCCGGGCATTGTCATTAGTAAAATCGTTTTGAACATCTAACACCAATAATGCTGCTTCCATATACTCACCCTTTACCTATATCTATGTGTTATTTAAAAGCTTAAAAAATCTAAAAATCCTTTCTTCCATAACCAAAAGCAGATCCCTCAACATCTAAATACTAAACAACAAAATGATTGAAGCTGTTACCAGCAAACCATAAAAAGCTTTTAAATCTAGTATAATAGTAAAGAATAACCAAGTGAAAAAAGGAAAAGAAATAAATTCCTTAAAAAAATTCAAGACTTTTTCATCTGTGTTTTCTATTATCCAGATTAATTTTACAATCGTTTTTAATTACGTTCATTTAACGAAAAAGTTTCATATGCCCATTCAATCCTTCTCTTCTGCCAATATTGTTTAAGTACAAAGTGTACAACCTGACTATTATCCAATTAAAACGTCTTGTTCCGTAAGAAACAAAGGCAAGAGAATCGTTTAATGAATGAAGAAAGGAAATGAAAATTGAAATTAGAACGTTTAATATCCATCATATTCAAGCTCTTAAACAATGAAATCTTGTCGGCTTCTAGTTTAGCTGATGAGTTTCAAGTATCAACACGGACTATTTATCGAGACATTGAAGCTATTTGTGCGGCCGGAATACCTGTCGTTTCTTACCATGGAACGAACGGCGGGTTCGGTATTATAGAAGGTTATAAATTTGATAAAAGCTTAATTGGTTCTTATGACATAGTGAATCTAATTACAGTATTAAGTAGTTTATCGAGTATTTTTGAAGATAAGGAAGTTGAGCATACGATAGAAAGATTAAAATTGCTTGATACAAGTGGAAACAATAAAACTTTATCTGTTGACTTAGAAAGCTATAGAACAGAATCGAATTCGTTAATGGAATTGCGAAAGGCAATTCATGAAAAAAGGGTAATCCGCTTTGATTATGTTAGTTATAAAAACGAATTTACATCACGTGAATTAGAACCTATTCATCTTCATTATAAGTTTAATAACTGGTATTTATATGGTTATTGCAGGGAACGTCAGAATTATAGAGAATTTAGAGTGTCGCGTATGATGAGGATTACCCTGACAGAAGAAAGGTTTCTACAGAATCACGAAATGAAAGGTGATTCATCTTATTCAAACGGCAATCTTCAAGGATTTGAGGATGTAGTCATCTGGGTGAATCCTAACTCCTTAGCTAATGTATTAGACCAATTCCAAAATTCTTCAAAAGTCATGAATAGTGATGGAAGTATGATATTTACTATTTCTGTTTATCAACCACTGAATGCTGGTTGGCTTATATCGATTCTTTTAAGCTTCGGTAGTGGAATTAAAATTATACAACCAGTGGAACTGCAATCCATTTTAATAGATGAAGCAAGAAAAATAATAAAAGTTTATGAAGATATATGACAGGCTGCTGTCATATATCTTTTTTTATAATACAAACATCAAGTTTAAAACAAATAAGGTTAAGGAGTAGATGTTAAATGAACCATGCAAAACATATGTATGAATACCATGTTTGGGCCAATAAGGTGTTACTAGAAAGAATAAAAGAATTACCAAGCAATGTTCTATATGAAGAGGTTAGTAGTTCATATCCAAATATTGCTCAGACGTTTAGTCACATTTATGTAGTAGATGTTATGTGGTTACAAGCACTTAAAGGAATTGAGATGCAAGAAGCATTGGAAGGTTCTATGGCTTTATTAGAAAGGACTAACTCATATTCTGTAGATGAATTTATTAAGTCTTTTGAAGAAGTAGCTTCACAGTACGAAGAATGGATGAATAGCCAAAAAGATTTAGAACAAAAAATGAATTTGAATAATCCTTGGTCAGGTGCTAGAGATACTGCTTACTCAGAAATTTTATTTCATGTTGCTAATCATGGTACTTATCATCGAGGGAATGTCACAACGATGTTAAGACAACAAGGGTATGCTTCGACAATGACTGACTTCGCTTTATATTGGTATCAGAGTTAAGTCAAATAAAGCATGTTTTGAAGTTATTTCAAAACATGCTTTTAAAAATAGAACGCAGGCTAACCTTTAGTGAAAGTATCTTTATAGCCATACCTTTTTCAAGCTTAATAGTCTTCTTTCAATAAAGCAGATGTTAATATATTTAAACTTAGTGTAATAAATTGTTCACCTAACAATAGTTTCATCATTGATAACCCTTGTATTGTGGCGAAAAAGCATTATGCCATTTCTGTAGCATCTCCATTTTTAAACTGACCAAGCTTCTGTCCTTTTTTGATAAGAATGACAGTTTGTTTCATCATGGCTTCACTTTGCTTTTTTAGTTGTTGAACTTGATGAGATGGATTATCTGCTGAAATGGCCTGGTTCATAATCATAAGAAAATTTGCGAATTCATCATCTTTTTTAAAGTCATTTAATATCTCTAATGAAAATTCTTTGATAACTTCATTTGGCGGCAAGTCATTATCAAACCGTTTAACAATATGCTCTAAACCTAAAGTCGCATAGGAAATAAGCTCGTTAAATAAATCATCTTTCGTTTTGTAATGACGATACAGTAGTCCAGTGCTGATGCCAGCACTTTCTGCAATATCTTGTACTCCAGTTGCCGCCAATCCTTTCTTAGCAAATAGTTTAATCGCAGCAGAATGTATTTTGTTTTTAGTTGCCAATCTCATTGCTTCAAATTGTTCTTTTGTTCTAGGCAAAAGCTCTCCCTCCTTTAACAGGAAAACATATCTTTATTTTTCCTCGTATCTTATTGACAATAAATTATTAATCCCATTTTTCTTTGCTATCTTTTCCGGTATAGGTTTTCGTTTATATTCTTTAAACCCTAATTTCTCATACAAACGCATTGCCGGAATATTCGTGTCGGCAACCTCTTCAATTAGATAATGATGAT